>CAZANL010000059.1:0-13159 GCA_964486115.1 uncultured Planctomycetota bacterium | reverse complement strand
TATAACCGCCTCCATCGGAGGCCAAGAAGGTGATCGTATCGGCGTAGCCCAGCTCCCGCGGCTCGACGTCGAGCACCGAGATCGACTCGACGAAGGTCAGCTGCCCGACCCGGGCAGCGGAGGCGCCGTTTTCTCGCCAGTCCGAACACAGCCGCAGCGTCTCGGGCAGCCCGGCGGAGGAGATCACCCGCTCGGCGGTGATCTGTTCACCGCTGTCCAGCTCCACCCCGACGATCCGCTCGCCCTCCACCACGAGTCGCTGGACGCCGGTCTTCATCCGCAGCTCGCCTCCCAGCTCCTTATAGCGACCGACGACCAGCTCGAGAATATGGCGAACGCCGCGGAACGGACGGGCGAAGCCCTCGAGCAGGATGCTCTTGAACATCACCACGAACTGACCGAACTCCATGTCTCCCTCGTCGGCGCTGCCATAGTACATCAACGGACAGAAGATCATCTCGATCAGCAGCGGGTCCGTGAGATAGTCCCCGACCACCGCCCTGGCCGAGAGCGGGCGCGCCTGCAGATCCAGCTCGTCGTGTTCCCGGATGTGCTCGACCAGCCGCCGAAAGCCGTCGATCTGATCCGGAAAGTTGTCCGCAACTTCCTGGACAAATAGCCCGAAATCGTTATTGAAGTAGAGGGTTACGTCGGCGAACTTGACCCGTGAGGTCCGCTGGGGAACCAGGCCGAAGTCCTCGTGCTTGAACCGCAGTTGACGCAACAAACGGGATAGAGGAGCCGAGCGATTACCGGGCTCGACATAGTTGGTCATCGCGTGCAGCCCGACATCGAAGCGGTAGCCGCCGAGGCGATAGAAGGAGTTCAGACCGCCCCACAGGTAGTGTCGGTCGAGCACGCAGACCCGCTTGTCAAAATGAGCCAGCCGGATGCCGGCGGCCAGGCCGGACATTCCGGCACCGATGATCACAACGTCGTAGTCGTAAGTCATGAAAGGCCTATACGTTGCCACCGATAACCCTCGATTTCAACGATCAAACCGTCCTGGTCACGGGAGGGACGCGGGGCATCGGCGGGGCGATCAGCACGGCCTTTCTCGAGGCCGGCGCTCACGTCCTGGCAACCTATGGCAGCAGCGAACAGGCCGCACAGCGGTTCGAGGAGCAGCACGCCGACCACGGCGAGCGGCTCGAGACCTGCCGCTTCGACGTGTCGGACTACGCCGCCGTCGAGTCCTTTTTCAAGGACCTGCGAGACCGCATCGAGAGCCTCGAGGTGCTGGTCAACAACGCCGGCATCCGCAAGGACGGCGTGCTGGCGATGATGTCGCACGAAAACTGGCAGTCCGTACTCGACGTCAATCTGGGCGGCACCTACGCGATGTGCAAGTTCGGGGTGCAGCTGATGATGCGCGCCCGCTACGGCCGGATCATCAACATCACCTCGCCGTCCGGCAAGCTTGGGTTTCCCGGGCAGGCCAACTACGCCGCCTCCAAGGCGGGCCAGGTGGCGTTGACCCGCTCGCTGTCGAAAGAGATCGGCAAGCGGGGCATCACGGTCAACTGTGTCTCTCCCGGTTTCATCGATACGGAGTTGCTGTCGGACTTGACCGAGGAACAGAAAAAGACCTTCGCCGATCTGGTGGCGGTCAAGCGTTTCGGCACGCCGGCCGAGGTGGCCGCCGCCGTGCTGTTCACTGCCTCGCGCGAGGCGGCCTACATCAATGGCTCGGTGATCGAGGTCACAGGAGGGCTATAGCGAGATGGTCGATCAGAAGATCCTGGACACACTACCCCATCGTCCGCCGTTCCTGTTTGTCGACGAGATCGTCGAGATCGGAGAGACCAGCATCCACGCCCGACGGCGAATGCGCCCGGACGAAGAATTCTACGCGGGGCACTACCCCTCGCGTCCGATCACTCCAGGCGTGCTGGTCCTGGAGAGCTTGTTCCAGGCCGGGGCGCTGCTGATCGGCCAATGGTTAGATCGCACCGCGATTCCCGACAGTTCACTCCCGGTGTTGACCCGGATCAAGGACGCCAAGTTCCGCCGGCCGATCGACCCGGGGGAGACGGTCGACCTGATCGTCGAGTTCACCGACCGGGTCAAGAACCTCTATCGGTTCAAGGGCCAGGCGATTGTCGACGGTACGGAGGCAGTGCGGGTGACCTTCTCCTGCGCTCTGATCGAAGAGTGAACTTTCTCGAACTCGACGGTAAGACGATCCTGGTCTGCGGGGTCGCCAACCGCAAGAGCGTGGCGTTTCACATCGGCCGACTGCTCGAGCAAGCGGGCGCGACGGTGGTCTACTCCGTCCGCTCCGCCGAACGGGCCGAGCAGATGGCCAAGCTGCTACCCGAGCGCGAGGTCCATGTCTGCGACGTCGAAGACCAGTCGCAGATCGACCGACTGGCCTCGGCGGTGAGCCAGCGCCACCCCGTCCTGCACGGACTGGTCCACTCGATCGCCTATGCCAGCTACTCCGACGGGTGGAAGCCATTTCACGAGACCAGCCGCCAGGATTTTCTCCAGGCCGTCGACATCTCCTGCTACTCGTTGATCGCCCTGAGCAACGCCTTCAAGAACCACTTCGACAGCCAGGCATCTGTCGTCACGATCTCGATCTCGACCACTCGAATGGCGGCCGAGAACTACGGCTACATGGCCCCGATCAAGGCGGCGCTCGACTCGACGCTGGCCTTCCTGGCCAAGTCGTTCAGCAGCTCGTCCGAGATACGGTTCAACGCGGTCTGCCCCGGTCTGCTTAAGACCTCCGCCTCGGCCGGCATCCCAGGTTACGTCGACTCCTACCTGTTCGCCGAGCAGGCGACGCTGCGCAAGCGGGCGCTGACCACCGAAGAAGCGGCCAATGCCGCGGCTTTCCTGCTCAGCCCACGCTCCAGCGGGATCAATGCCCAAGGCCTGGTCACCGACGCCGGGATGTCGACCAATTACTTCGACCACGATCTGGTCAAGCGGTCCCTGCGAAAGGACTGATCAGTCGGCTTCCTCGGCGACCACTGGGTTGCGCAGGACTCCCAGTCCGCTGATCTCCACCTCCACCACGTCACCCGGCTCGAGCCAGATCGGGGGCGTACGCGCCGCGCCGACGCCAGCCGGGGTTCCAGTCAGCAGGATCGTGCCGGCCAGCAGCGTCATTCCCCGAGATAGTTCCGCGATCAGCCGGGCCACGGGAAAGATCATCTGCGAGGTGTTGGCCTGCTGCATCAGCCGCCCCGACCAGCGAACGCTGACATCCAATGCCTGGGGCTCGGCCAGCTTCTCGACCGGAACCAGAGGTCCCAGCGGACAGAAGGTGTCGAAGCTCTTGCCCCGCGCAAACTGCCCACCCGCACCGTGTTTCTGCCACCAGCGCGCCGTGACGTCGTTGGCGATGCGGTACCCGGCGAGAAAGGACAGGGCATGTTCGACGGCGACGTCACGTGCATCTCGTCCGAGCTGGACTGCCAGCTCCCCTTCCGCGTCGAGCTGCGCTCCCCCCTCTCTACAAATCGGCGGCAGGACGATCGGCTCCTCGGGCCCGATCACCGAGGCTGGATTCTTGCAGAACAGCACGGGCCGTTGAGGCACATCGCCCCCCATCTCGGTCGCATGATCGCGGTAATTGCGACCGATGCAGAGGATTGCCGGAGGTAATTTCCCGCTCATTCGCTCAACTCCTGGAAGGGCCCTGAACCATCATACCAGCCTCGGCCAGTGACATCAGGGGCCGGCAGCCGGCAGCCAGTTCAGCGCCCGACGACGCAGTTCCTGCTCGAGCACCCGGCCACCCTCCCCCCCGACGGCAGCCAGGATGAAGGCCTCCTCGAGCGATTCACCGCACTCCCCTCGACCATCCAGGATCGGCAGCCCGTGGCGGGTGCCGCCGATCTTGCGCGGATCGATGTCGACGAACCCGGTGAGCGGGACACCGTGCTCGAGCAGCAATCGTCCGAGTCGTCCGCCCACTCGCCCGGCTCCCCAGACCAGCAAGTCCCGACCTTCCGCCAGGCCCGGAAGCGCCCGCGCCAGATAGTGTGCCTTGCACCGCAGGAACGCTTCCCGCCCGTAGCGGGAATCGACGCGCGAGAGCCGATCGGGGCGATCACGCCAGTCGTGGAACACCTCTGGCAGCTTGGCCAGCGCAAATCCGGCCTCCACCACACGGCAGAGCAGGTCCAAGTCCTCTGGCCAGGAATGGTCGCTGTAGCCGCCCAGGTTACGCAGCTGTGCGGTGCGCAGCGCGAAGGTCGGGTGGGCGATCGGACACTCGGCAAACCGGGCACGCCGCAGCGGCGCATCATCGAGCAGGCCGTTCTGCCACTCGACGAAACGGCGATAGCCCGGACTGCCCTCTGTCATTTCGAGTAGAGCGACGCGAGTCCCGACCAGACCCACCTCGGGACTGCTGTCGAGCAACTGCGCCTGGGCGGCCAGCCGCCCCGGGCGCGCGACGTCGTCGGCGTCGAAGCGGACCAGGATGCGCCCCCGCGCAGCCGCCAACCCGGTATTCAGGGCGTCGACCAGCCCCTCCCCATCACACGCGAGCAGCTGGAACCGGGAATCGTCGAACGACGAGATCACGCGGCGACTCTCCTCGTCCATCCGATCGTCGACCAGCAACACCTCGTAGGACGGTCCGGCCTGCGAGGCCAAGCTGTCCAGGCCCGCCGCAAGGTAGGCTGCAACTCCCTGCCCCACAGGAACGAGCACGCTGATCTCGGGGCTTGCGATGCTACCGTCCACCATCTGCGACCACCTATAATCGGGTCTGCCAGAAGCACAAGAGGTATCGTGGCGACCTCACGGGAAACACCCAGACAACAGCGGGGATCCGGTCGCCCGACTGGACAAGTGGCTGAAATACGGCACGATGAACACATCGCGGCCGGGGTCGGCGGCGGACGCCGCCAACCCGAGGCGCTGTGTGCGACCTGTTGGCGCTTATCCTCAGACCCCGCGGATGGAGGCCGAGTTCGAATGGGCGAGCTGGAGCTCTCACCGGAACAGATGTACCGAATGGTCGAGGTCGCGATGGCTCGCATCACCACGCACATCGCCTCTCTGGCCGAGCAACCGGCGTCGTATGACACGGACCCCGGCTCGATCGCCGGCGGTCTTGCCGAGGCCCTGCCCAGCCAGGGAGAGCCCCTCGAGGAGCTGCTCGACACCCTGTTCGAACGCGCCCTCCCTCACAGCTTCAACACGGCTGGTCCGGGCTACATGGCCTATGTTCCCGGCGGCGGCATCTTCCCTGCCGCGGTAGCCGACCTGATCGCCAACTCGATCAACCGCTACACCGGCGTCTGGCTGGCCGCCCCGGGACTGGCCCAGCTCGAGATGAACGTGATTCGCTGGTTCTGTGAGATGATCGGCTACCCCGCCGAAGCGCTCGGCTTTTTGGCCCCGGGCGGGTCGCCGGCCAACCTCTCCGCGGTCGTGACCGCGCGCTGCGAGCGCCTGCCGGCCGACTTCCTCCGGGGCACCCTCTACGTCTCGGACCAGGGCCACCACTCGCTGCACAAAGCGGCCCGACTGGCCGGCTTTCCCGCGGAGAACTTGCGCATCATCCCCTCCGACGACTGTTTCCGGATCCGGCTCGACGCACTGGCTGACCGGGTCACGGCCGACCGCCAGGCCGGCTTCACCCCGTTCTTCGTGATGGGCAACGCCGGCACGACGAACACCGGCGCCGTCGACGACCTGCCGGGACTGGCCGCCCTGGCCCGGCAGAAGGACCTGTGGCTTCACCTGGACGCGGCCTACGGCGGGTTCTTCGTGCTGACCGAGCGGGGCCAGCTGACCCTCGCCGGGATCGAGCTAGCCGACTCGATCACGCTCGACCCGCACAAAGGCCTGTTCCTACCCTTCGGCACCGGCTGCCTGCTCGTGCGAGATGGCCAGGCCCTGCGCCGGACCCACAGCGCCACCGGCGACTACATGCCGCCAATGCAGCAGGATCCCGACCGAGTCGATTTCTGCGAGATCTCACCCGAGCTGACCAAGGACTACCGGGGGCTACGCGTCTGGCTGCCGCTGAAGCTCCATGGTCTGGCGCCTTTCCGCCAGTGCCTCGACGAGAAGCTGGACCTGGCAGCCCATGCATTGGCCGCGCTACGCGAGATCGAAGGGGTCGAGATCGTCGCCGAGCCCCAACTGAGCGCGCTGGCCTTCCGGCTGGTCCAGCCAAACACCGACCTGAATCGCCTCAACGAGCGACTACTGGTGCGAATCAACCTCCGCCAGCAGGTGTTGCTCAACGGCACACTGCTCGACGGCCGCTTCGTCATCCGGATCTGCGTCCTCTGCTTCAGGACACACCGAGACCGAGTGGACGCCTGCATCGAGGACATTCGCGAAGCCATCGCGGAAATTTAGCGCCTGTCCGTGGCCGCCCCAGTTCCCTCGACCACCCGCCCGACTGGCCAGGGAGCATCCCCAGGCAACCGACAACCGATCCACCCAGCCTGTAACAACCCACTCAGGTTCGACTGGACTCCCTGTTTGGCATCAACCAGCGACTGACCACGGTGCGATAGAGCAGCAACAGTGCAACACAGAATGCAATCAGCTGCCCCATCCTCCAGGCGACATGATCGATCAGTCCGCGGCTGGCCTGGTCCAGCTGCTCGACACGAGCCGTGACCTGCCTGGACTCGATCAACTCCCGTGACGAGGTGACTAGTTGCCGGGTCTTGACCGCGGCATCGGCCAGGCCCTCGGCGGTCCTCGTATAATCGCGGATGTCGAAGGGACGCCTTTTCTTTTCCCGCTGCTCCGGTGGCTTGTTACCCTGCTCGACCCAGCCATCGATGACCTCGAAGGTGGCTGTCCAGGCTTGACCCGCCCGCTGGAGGCTGTCAGCGGTCACACGAGCATCATCGAGCACTGGCTTGGACCGACCGATCGCTTCCTCCACCCCCTTGACCGTCCGCCGCACCTCCTTGACCGTCGCCCCCGCGCTATCGCTGATCTTGTGCACCTCGGCCAGTGTGCTGGAGACCATCGGCCGCCGCTTTTCGAGATCATCCAGCACCTGATTGGCCGTCTTTCGCAAACCCGGGAGCAGATCTCGGGCTGTCCCAGCGACCGAGCTGGCGCTCTCGGATATCCTGTTTATGCTGGCCAGCGCACTTCGAACACTGCGATGTTCCTCCAGATCGTAGAGCAACAGTTCTCCGTTCCAGCGGATCTGCCGAGGCATTCCGGACGCCACATCGGCGACATGACGGCCGACCACAGAGATCTGGTGCAAGGCAGTCGCTCCCCTGTCCAGCCCCTCCAACGCCTGGAACGGCGAGAGCGGCGCCTTGAAGACGGTCGAGAGCAGGTCTAGCTGCCGGTCCGCCGCATGCACCGTCACGCGGTTCTTGCCGATGGCCAGCTCGCCCGGCAGTGGGTTTTTCTCGACCCAGGTCGCCATCTCGGCCTTGGCCTGGATCATCTCCTTCTGGGTAGCCGCCCGCGAGATGATCTCGACGATGTTGCGCTCTAGTTCCCGCGAGGTGTCGACAATCCGGTCCTGAAAAGCGCCAAAGGCCAGCTTTCCGGAACCACTCTCGAAGTTGACCCGCATCTGTGCGCATATCCGCCATGCCAGCAGCCCGGATTCGAAGGCATCCTCTCCGTAAACGGCGTCGTTGATCAGCGGGATCGTCCGCATCTTCAGCCGCAGCGCCTTTCGTCCAATGGTGCTGCTCTGCGACTCCCGGATGATCAGGTCGCAGGTATCCGTCAGCATCAAGGTGAATCGGGCGCCGAAGCTGGCCAGCAGGTGGCGAAACTCGTTTTCCGAGACCTTCCCCAGTTTTCTCGGCGGAGACGACGAGAGCACCTTGCTCACCCGGCACCCGGGTATCAGCAACGTCAGGCTGGCCAGCAGACAAACGAGAGCGAAACGCAGTTTGGAGCGGGGGATCGAGGGCATGGCAAAATTCCCAGTCGGGCTCGAGAATGGCATCGCGTCGCCGGTCAGGTCGATCCCGACGACGGCGACCCACCACGACGAGCCCGATCTTGGTCGGACTGACAGCCGAAGTCAACGCCCGCTTGCCCCCACTCGAAAACCCACCCGATTAGGATGCTCGCAGCGCATCATCACCGGCGGGCAAGTCCAGCAGGCACACCCACCCCCTGCCTGGTGACACCCTATTTCTGGTTCAGCTTCCTCAACAGTCGCAAGAAAGAGATCTCTCTGACGAATCGTCTCTTGCTTGCGATCTGCAACCAGCTACGGGCCGATTGCCTTGTCCCCTGCTGTGGCCGATACGAACGTTGCGCGAACCGTGTGGTTGCCCTACCTGTCCCAGACCATCGGCCCGGATCGTCGCCCCCCGAACGTGTGTATCGGATAGGCAGTCCAGGTATAGCCCAGTGCCTTGCGATCATGCGCCTTCAGTTGCTTGGCGGTCGGCTCCCGTCCGCAGACCGGACAGCCAAAAAGGCTCGAGAGGGTGATCACGCCAGAACGGTTCAGCTCGGTCAATAGCCGGTCGAGCCGGGGATAGCGGCCCCGGTGCTGGTCCCGACAGACAACCAGAGCGACCCCGAGTTGCATGAGGTTGGTGCAGCAGCGGGACATCCGAACCTGCACGGCCTTCTCTCACGCGCCCTTTTCATGTGCCACAGCCGAAGACAGAAAACACAAAATCACCAGGATCGGCGAGAAACGGCCCATCGACAAATCTGCTTCATGCCATGAAAATGGTCAGGACTTTCAGTCACGCTGCGGAGCATGGATCTGACCGCGGTGGAGCGAATCTGCCAGTCGCGGATGCTCGACCGGGCGTCGGACCCAGCCGCAGGAGAGACGCACGACGCGTGCTGATTTCACCCGATTCTGGTGAAATCAGTGTCAGTTCATCCAGCCCCGCGGGGCATGTTGTCAAAGGTGGATCCGAAGACCCGTGAGCAAACCCCGCGTCTTGCTGATTCAAGTACGCCGGCTGACCAGTCCGATGGCCGTTCACGAGCAGACCTGCATTCGACGCAGGCTCGCTCCACGGAGCCACAGCCTAGAGGTGCGCAACGTTTTCGCCAGCCGACCCGACCCGGCCTGGACCCGCGAGATCGATGTCCTGTTGATCGGCGGCTCCGGCAGCTTCAGTGTGCACCACCCACGTAGCAATCCGTGGGTCGGGCCTCTGCGCGAACTACTGGACGACGCACTCAGCCGAGAGCTTCCCGGGTTCGGCATCTGTTTCGGACATCAGCTGCTCGGCTACCACCTCGGGGTTCCCGTGGTGACCGACGAGGAAATGGCCGAAGTGGGGACCGTGGAGGTCTCCCTGACCGAGGAGGGCAAGGCCGATCCGCTGTTCGGACCAATGGGAGATTCGTTCGCGGTCCATACGGGCCACAGCGATCATGTGATGGGCGTCCCGGAGGGCGCTGTCCTGCTGGCTACCAACGAGCAGGTCCAAACCCAGGCCTTTCGAATAGGCCAGGGCCCATTCTACTCGACCCAGTTCCATCCCGACCTGACCGGAGAAGAAGCCCAGGCGCGATATCGGTGTTACCAGCAGGACATGCCCAACGCGTCCCCATTCGACATGGCCCTGTTGAGTCGATTTCGCACCGGCTTGGACCATAGCGCAGAACTGCTGGGACGCTTCTTCGACCTGCTCTAGCGATTAGCGGCCGTGGGCCGTGGAATGCGAAAGAGGCAACATTGACAAGCCACGTATATCGCTGGTAAGAAGGCTATCTTCCCGTGTGCGCCTTGTTTCAGCCCAGTAACCAACCCTTGCAGGTCGGGCAGCAACTGGAGGATCTCAGAGAGTGGACTCTCGAGAGCCTCCAGACGTTCCCCGTGTGGCAGGTCCTGTCGCCTGACGGCGACTGGTTCTGCCCATTCTGTGCGAGGATGCTCTGCTTCGGCATCGACCTGGCAACCCATCCCGAGCAGGTGGTCGACCATCTGGCCAACGACTGCGACCCATTCGAGACCGTCGGGTCACAGCCGATCTTCCCGGAATCGGAGCTCCGCCGTCGAGCTCTGGGCCCTCAGATCCGCGAGTACATCAAGACAGACAACGCCTGGCACGTCCGCACCCCCGAGGGATATTGGGCGTGCCCCTTCTGCCTGACGGTCACGACGGTCCTGGTGCAAGACGGTCGAGTCAACAATGACGTCTACCTGGCGATACTGGCCCACTGCATGCAATGCGGCGCGTGTGACCCCAAGAACTCGGGCCGGTACCACCCCTTCCCCAAGGTCAGCCAGTCGATCAGCGACTCTTCGACACGCGACAAGATGCTGTCCAAGATCAACGAGCTGATCCGGGAGCGGGACACCTGGCGTGTCGTGCTGCCCAGCAACCACTGGGTCTGCCCCTATTGCTGCGACGCGGTTCGGACCATCACGATCAACGTTCCACTGGACCTGACGGTCAATGCACCACCCCAGATCTACCAGCACTTGACCGGCGGCTGCGCAGGCTACCGAGAGCGACGCATGCAGGCCACCAGTGCCGAGAGTCTCTACGCCAAGGCAACCGGTGAGAGCAGCACGACCACCGTCACCAGGGCCAGGCCAGACAAGACCGACACCCTGGTCAACGCCACCGCCCCCCAGCCAGCCGTACAGTCGGAGCTGATGGAAAAAGCCTTGAACATGGCGATGGAACTGGAGAAGAAGGCGGTGGAGATGGACCAGGACCTGTCCGCCGCCCGCGTTCGACAGCTCGCGATGCTGCCCGACGCGCCGGACGTCCCCGGCTTCGACATCGACGTGGCCTACCAGGCCTGTTCGCACCTTGGCGGCGACTTCTACGACTTCAACAAACTAGAAGATGGCCGGATCGGCATTGCGGTGGGCGACGTGACCGGACACGGCGCGACGGCGGCCCTGGTGATGGCAATCACCAAAAAAGTGCTCAGCATGGCCGCACGCCTGGATCCAGAACCGGAGCGCTCGGTCGAAGTGACCAACGAGGAGATGTGCAAGGACCTCGACAGCCGCACATTCGTGACTCTCTGGTACGGCGTGTTGGACCCCCAGGAGGAGACCCTTCGATTCGTCCGGGCGGGCCACGACCCACTGTTGATTTACAACCCGAATCGTGTGCCTCCGCTGCAAGAGATCAAGCCCAACGGCATGGCGGTCGGCCTGACCGCCGGCCCACGCTTCGAACAAGCACTCGAGCCAGCCGACCTCCGGCTGGTGGCCGGCGACCTGCTATGCCTCTGGACCGACGGCGTGACCGAGATCCAGAACGAGCGCGGCGAAGAGTTCGGACAACATCGTCTGGAAAGCGTGTTGACCCTCGTCGCCTCGGACGCCACGGCCAGCGAAATCATCCATGAAATCGAGACCGCCGCCCGACGCTTCTCTGGAAATCGGCCGTGGGAAGACGACTTCACCTTGATGGTGTTGCGTTATCTCGGCAAACCCAGCTGAGCCAGTCAGCCGCGCCCCGTGCTGGGCCATCAAACTCACACCACCCACAGACGAATCCGTTCCGGCGCTTGACTGGGCACAGCCTCGTCGATCAGCCGGTGTCAGCCCAGATCAGGGGTAGCCGGAGCCTCCCCGACTGACCATCAACGCTGCCCACAACTCGATCCGCCCGCCTAGTTCTCGGCCTCTTTGGTCCACCGCCGAGTCGCCCTCCGCGCAGCGCCGGCGGGCGTGAGCAAGTAGAAGGTCAACCGAGCGCCTCCATCGGGGACATTCTCCGCGGTGATCCGCCCCCCGTGCGCCTGGACGATTCCCTGCACCACCGACAGCCCCAGACCGGTCCCGGCGGTGGTCTCCTTGGTGGTGAAGAACGGGTCGAACATCCTCGCCCGGACCTCTTCTTCGATCCCGCTCCCGGTATCGCTCACGCTGCACGCGATGAAATCCTCCCCGGTCGGCTCCGCCGCGATGATGATCTTGCCTTCACCATTCATCGCGTCCCTCGCGTTGAGGACCAGGTTGAGCAATACCTGCTGAACCTGATCTCCGTCCGCCTTGACCGAGCCCAGACCATCGGGAAGGTGGCTCTCGATCTCGATCTTGCGAATGCTCAGGTCATTGGCCGTCAACCGGATCACGCGCTCGACGACGGCGCTCAACTGCAGCTCCACCAACTTGGTCGTCATTGGCCGAGCAAACATCATCAAATCCTGGACCACCTTGGCGGCTCTCCGGGCCTCCTGGATCACCACGTCGATCACCTCGCCGTCCGCTTCGCCCAGCTGGATCAGCATCGCGTTGCCGAGGATCCCGGTCAGGGCGTTGTTGATCTCGTGCGCCACCCCCGCAGCGAGCAACCCGACCGCTTCCTTCTTCTGGGACTGGCGCAGCTGCTCCTCTCGCTCCCAGAGAGCCATCTGGGCCGCTCTGCGCCGGGTAATGTCCCGGATGATACCGACCGTGCCGGCAAAGACTTGGTTGTCCTCGACCTGCTGGGTGTAGGTGCCGGTGGCGATGATCTCGCCGAAGCAGTACTCCGCCTCATCCTCCGGAACCTGGTCCTTTCGGAGCAGGCGAATCTCCAGACCCTGGGTCATTCGCTCTCCACTTCGCCGCTCGTCGAACAACTTCGGTGCCTTTTCCCAGCCCGTCGGCTGACCGCGCAGCTGGCGCAGGGCCGCCTCGCGAGCGCAGCGCTGGAGGTCCTGCGGATGCACCAGCAGGCGAAAGTGTTTGCCGATAAGCTCCTCTGGTTCGTATCCCAGATTTCGGACGGAGTTGTTGATGAAGGTGATTCGACCGTGTTCGTTGAGCTTGTAGACAATGTCCGGGATGAACTGGACCAGATCGTGGTAGCGCTTCTCGATCACGGCCAGCACCCGCTCGGCATGGGTCTGACCCGTGACCTCATATTCCCGCCCACCGCCAGCCGGCACCTGCTCGCCAACACGCAGACCAACGCGCCGTCCCAACTCCTCGAGCGCTCGGACCACCACATCGGTGGCCAAGCTCGGATCGGTGAAGTCGATGATCAGTCCTTGATAGCCGGACACCTCCATTCGATGGTCGAAGATCTGGAAGCTGACGATGATCACCCGCAGTTCATCTCCCTGGAGATTCCTCAGGTGGGCATCCTGATAGATCACCAGCGGACCCTCGAGCATCTCGCCGACGAACTCGGCACGCAACGCGGGATCCTGCCAGCACTGGTTCGGCAGGAAGGGCGCACCGATCAGCTCCTCGGCGTCTTCGGCGCGGATCCACTGGACAAAGGCAGAGTTGAGGAACTTCACCTCC
>CAZANL010000058.1:9699-13173 GCA_964486115.1 uncultured Planctomycetota bacterium | reverse complement strand
TCCATCTGCGCGGCACCGGTGATCATGTTCTTGACGTAGTCGGCGTGCCCAGGACAGTCGACGTGCGCATAGTGCCGAGCCTCGGTCTCGTACTCGACGTGCGCCGTCGCGATGGTGATGCCACGCTCGCGCTCTTCCGGTGCGTTGTCGATCGATTCGAAGTCACGCACCTTGACGGAACCGCCATCCGTCTTGGCCGCCAAACACATGGTGATCGCAGCTGTCAGGGTCGTCTTTCCGTGATCGACGTGGCCGATCGTTCCGACGTTGACATGCGGTTTGTTTCGTTCGAAAACATCCTTGGCCATTCATCCGCTCCTTGTTTCGGATGTGTTCTTGCTGACATACTCTGGCATCACGCCAGACACGACTTCAGCTCGGGTTTCTCCCGCGTGCAGTTCCTACCGAACCACCGCGGCGAGGGACCTGTTGAGAGCTGCTGATGGGACTCGAACCCATGACCTCGTCCTTACCAAGGACGTGCTCTACCAACTGAGCTACAGCAGCAATTTCAATTCAGCCCCACCAAGCGCCATAACTTCAGAAATGCAAACATGGTGGGACCACTCCGTACGCCTACTCAGTGTGGTAAGCCGGGGACTATAGCCGGGATTTCCAGAGTGTCAACGTGCAATGTGCAGGATTTTTCTGCGGGGCCCCACTCGCCCTAAAAACAGCCCGAGCCGCAACCCTCAAGGCACCAAACGGTTGCACCAACGCCCCCGCCGTCAAATATTGTACCAAATAGGGCAGATGGAGCGGGTGATGGGACTCGAACCCACAACATCCGGCTTGGAAGGCCGGTACTCTACCATTGAGTTACACCCGCAGATCATTCCGATACAAGAGCTAGCGGAGGGACTCGAACCCTCAACCCCCCGCTTACAAGGCGGGAGCTCTACCAATTGAGCCACGCTAGCAAACTAGACCTGGTTTCTCGACCGCTCCCTGCGAGTAGAACAGTATAGACCCGGGTTGGCTCATTTCAACATCGGACACCCAGGCGTCGTGGCCCCGATCTTCCGCCGAACCGAGAGCTGCCCCGCGCCGCCCGATCCGCGACCATCATTGCCGGGGGTGTGCTGGCCTAGACCCGGCAGATGGTCCACGAGCAGATCAGTCGAGCGCCTTGTGGCAGCGGGGGCAGTCGCTCATTTTGGCCTCGATCGGTCCGCCGCAGAAAGGGCAGTCCACGGCATCCAAGCCCTTCAGCGAAACGTTCTCGAAAAGCCCCGAGACGGTGCTGGTGTTGGACTCGCCATGCTCCGGCTCCGACTTCTCCCGCATCTCCTCTACCAGCTCCCGTGGAGGACGCCCCAGCAGCTGCGAGCGCCGCTTGGCGCGCAGCACCACCTGTACCTGATCGGTGGTCATGTGACCCATCTGCACGAGTATCTCGCCTAACCTGGGAGCCTGCTCCAGTTCGCTGCGGATCACTTTCGCCTGGAGATCGAGCGCCTCCTTCAACTCGGTCTTGCCGATGAAGCGGCAGACCAGCCCGATCGTGCCGAAACGCTTGGTCTGCTGCGAACGCCGGATCAGGGTCTGTTCCGCCAGAATCTCGTGCTTCTGTTCCTCGGAGAGATATTGCCTGGACACCATCAAATCGCCTAGCGGTTGCTTCCGGGCGTCAGCGACCCAGTCCTCTTGCATCGCCCGGCACTCATCGAGCTCTTCCCGGCAAACAAAACCGAGCTTGATCCCGATCTCGCCGAAGTGGGCCATGCGGGCCTGATCCTGATGCTGCTGCTGTGCTTCCCTGATCTTCGCGCGGTGCCGCTTGGTCATGTATCCCTTTTCGACGCAGACATCACCAAGCTCCTGGACCGCGCCGATCGCGGCGCGCGCCTCCTGGTAATCGAGCGCCTTGGAAACCTGATCCTTGTTCATTATCTCGTTCTTCATCGCGATGAGGAGGAAGTACACTTCCGCCTCGGAGGGCACGTGGCAGAACTTGAAACTCCCCGCGCCCCCGTCCAACACCATCGTTTCGCTGGAGGTGAAGACCCCCTGGCTGCTCCCGTCCAGTTTTCCGGCCAGGTAGCCATCCAGATCACGTATCAACTCGCTAGGGGTCTGGTATCGCCACTCCGGCTTCTTCGCCGTCATCCGATGAACGATCTCCTCCACGACAGAGGTAATACCCGGACGGCTACGAGCCAATGGAGGCAGGCGCTCGTTCATGTGCTTGCTCAGCACGACTGCCGGATTGGGATCGATGAACGGCAAGCGACCGGCCAGCAGGCGCCAGAACGTGATGCCAAGCGAATAGATGTCGCTGCGAGTGTCGACATCTCGCTGGCCACGGGCCTGTTCAGGAGAGATGTAGGTCGGCGTGCCCAGCACCGACCCGGCATTGGTCACGCTGCTCCCCTCTTTCTGCTGCGAGACCACACCCACGTCGGTCAGCTTGGCCAAGCCCATGTCGGCCAACTTGACCACACCCTGATCGGTCATCAGCAGATTGTCCGGCTTGATGTCCCGATGGACGATGCCGAATTCCCAGGCATGCTCCAGCGCCTTGGCCGCCTGGAGAATGATCTGGGCCGCTTCGCGCTCGCCGAACTGATCCTTGACCCGGAGCAGCTCCCCCAGTGAGTGACCGGGGACTAACTCCATGGCAAAGTAATACAGACTGTTCGACTCGCCAACATCGATCCCTTGAACGATGTTGACATGGTTGAGCTTGGCTGTCGCGCGCGCCTCACGAACGAAACGCTTGACCCAGTTCTCGTCCTGGGTGTGCTCGCTAGCCAGAATCTTCAGCGCCACCGGCCGATCCATGCTGATTTGCGTGGCCAGATAGACGCAACCCATTGCGCCCTGCCCCAATACACCAGTGACCTGGAAACCGTCGACCAGATGCTGCTGGCCCCGCTCGTCCGCAATCGACCGGATCCTCACGAGCTGTGATTCGGTCAGGAATTCGTGCTCGATCATGATTCCGGTGAGGGCCGCCGGCTGCCCCCCCTTCTCCAGCGTGACCATGCTGCGCAGGCAGTAGGCAAACTGCTCTTGTGTGACGAACTTCTCGTCAAGCGCAATATGGGCCAGAAGGATATCGACCTCGTCGGGCATCGGAAGGTTCAATTTAGACTGTTGTCGAATGAAATCAACGCCCCCGTCGATTCTTCAATTGCTGAGATCGACGAAGCTCGTAATCGGCCTGCTCCCGATATCCCCCGGCAGCATAGATCGTGCTCAGCCGCTCGGCGGCTTCCGCATCACGCGTGATGTCGAAGACCAGAATCGTGTGTCCCATCGTCGCGACAGGCTTCCGCCGGGTCAACCAGGAGAATCCCCGGTCGTGGTGTAGATAGAGGTTCATCACGCTGATCGCCAGAAATCGCCGAGCCAACCGCGCCGGTACGGGGTAGCCCGGTGACAGATGAGCGTTGCGGTCGTCCGGCACCCAACGATACGGAATCCCGTGTGCCCTCGGATCGCCCGACCCAAAATAGCAGAGATAGATCA
>CAZANL010000058.1:0-9689 GCA_964486115.1 uncultured Planctomycetota bacterium | reverse complement strand
GCTTCTTCCGCTCGACCCACCGAGCCAGCTCGGCCAGATCCTGCCCCATGTCCAGGTTGGTGTCGATCAGGATCCGGTGACCTTCCGACGGCCCGCCGGCCAACTCGTTACAGTAGGCCAGGTAATGCGGCCAGCAGCGGACCATGCCGAGACCTGAGCCGATCACCAACGAGAAGACCAGGGGGATGGCCCACCGGGGGCGCTGCTTGATCAACCGGCCGGACAGCAGCCCCAACATGCAGATTGCCGGCAGGGCATGGCGCGCCCCGAAATGTATTGGCGTCACCAGCAGGCCAACCAGCACGAACCCGGCTCCGACGGCCAGGGGCAGCTCAGCTAGTTTCGGGCGCCACAGGAACAGACTGACGATCACGGCGCCCGTCAGTACCTGGTGCGCATGCGGCAGCTTGACGCCCAGCACGATCACGTTGTGTCGCCACCAGCCATCGGTGCAGATTTCTCCCATCAGGTAGAAGGGCTGCCCCCAGCGATTCCCGGTCACCAAGAAAAACCCCCGCAGGTAGTCCCCCAGATGAGCCACCGAATAGAGCGCAGCGAGCGTGGCCACAGCCACGCCTAGCACACCTACCGCCCGCCGCAGACCTCCCACCCAACCCCGCTCATCGGCAAGCACGGTGCAAATCAACACCACGGCAACCAGGTAGATGGCACTCAGCTTCGTACCCAGTCCCAGCCCGATCGCCAAGCCGGCGAGTGCGAGCCGGCGACGCGTCGGAACTTCCAGGGCCCAGCCCAGAAGGGCCAGGCTGACGACAGGCAAGGCGGTCGCACCGAGGTCAGTCGTGGCCAGACGCGCGTGCGCTGCGAGGTTGGGTGACAACGCGAGAACTCCCAGCGTCAGCGCTCCACCCGCAACGCCGTACATCCGTCGGGCCAGTAGATAACCACAGAGCATGAAGGCCAGTGCCAGGCCGATGTTGACCAGCCGCCCCGCCGTCAGCATGCGCTGATGACCCACCCCGTTCTGATACAGAAAGCGCCGGCCACCCGGCAGATCCGAGAACGTCGGCTGGGGGCGATGATCTTGCGGAATGTCGGCTCCCAGAAAGTAGAGCGGGATCGCATGCAGCAGCTTGGTCAGCGGAGGATGGGGGTTGATCGAGTAGTCCCCGCGACGGAGCATCACATACCCCGCCCAGAGCTGTTCGGCCTCGTCGGTGGCCGCGTTCTTGCGCTGGGCACTAGCGACCATCGCCCAGCCGGCAAGCAGGATGACAGTCATAACTGCCAGAGCCTCCCAGAGACGCGGATCTCGCTTCACGGTGGGACTCTAACAGCCGGCCAACGACCACGCCAGCCACCCGTATAGTTACTCTGACTTGCTACCCAGACAAAGGAGCCTCTCGATGCGTCACATCGCCTGGATCACCCTCCTGGCAGCCTTTCTCTCCCCCGTACAGGCCCAGAAGTCCCTCGAAGCGAACCGGATCATGACTCACATCAAGTACCTGGCCAGCGACAGCCTGCGGGGCCGGGACTCCGGTAGCCCTGGGGAACTCAAGGCGGCGCGCTACATCGCCGCCCACTTCAAGAAGCTCGGCTTGAAGGGGCTGGGCAAAGGCGGGAGCTTCTTCCAGCCATTCTCCATCGGCAAGCTCGAGACCCGCAACGTCGTGGCCTACCTGCCGGGCAACAAGCCCGGGCAGCACATCATCATCGGCGGACATTTCGATCATGTGGGGATGGGCCACTTCGGTAGCACCTGGAACGAGCGCGGCAAGAACCGAATCCACAACGGCGCAGACGACAACGCCAGCGGAACCTCGGTGGTGCTGGAGTTGGCTCGCGCCTACGTCCGAGAGCGGAGCAGGCTGGACCGCGGCATCCTCTTCATCCTCTTCAGCGGCGAGGAACGCGGCCTGCTCGGCTCGAAGCACTACGCGGACAATCCCCTCCTGCCGCTCACACAGTGCGCAGCGATGATCAACCTGGACATGGTCGGCCGCGGCAAGACCGGCAAGTTCACGGCCTCCGGAACAGGCACGTCTCCCGGCTTCCACCGCCTGATTCAGCAGGTGAACGCCAAGCACAAGTACCGGATCAACTCGATGCCGTTTGGGTTCGCACCATCGGACAACACCAGCTTCTACACGAAACGCATCCCCGTGCTGTTCTTCAGCACCGGCACCCATGCCGACTATCACAACCCGGGGGACGACTGGGAGAAAATAAACAAGCAGAACGCGCTGTGCATCGCCCGCTTCACCTTCGAGGTCGCGAGCCGACTGTGCAATGCCAAGGGCCGACCGCGACACCGCTGGGCAGAGCTCCACCCACCCAGCTTGCTGCGAGGAATTCGCTCGGGAATCCAGCTGCTGATCGAGCAGCGCCGGAACGAACAGCCCTCGACCGACGACGCCAACCGGCCTCGACTGGGCATACTCGGCGAACAGAACAGGCAGCCCCGGGGAGTCAGGGTGACTCGCGTGAGCCCACGCAGCGCGGCAGCCCGAGCCGGCCTGAAGGTAGGAGACGTGATCACGCGACTCGGCGATCGCCAGATCGAGGGCTTCGAAGACCTGTCGGCCGCGCTGCGCAAGTGCACCCGAGGCACTGAGGCGGCGCTGACCTATAGCCGCGCCGGACGGAACACGACCCTCCAGATCTTCGGCCAGGGCTCACCCAGCAAGGCGCCTCGAAAGCAGGGTCGACGTCAAGGGGTCCGGTAAGGGGCCAACGCAGGCAAGGCGGTCAGCAGCTCATCCAGCGCCTGCGGTCCCTTGCGGGCCGCGAGATGATCGAGCAACATGTAGATGAAGGAGTGGATCTGCCGCTCGACCAATCCGGCCGCGGAGAGCCGCTCACGCGCCACCTGGAAAGCTGTCTCGGCCGAGTCCGGCGCGGGCTGCGGAAGGTCGATCACCATTCGGTGCCCGTTGCGCAGCCCGGCGACCAGCGCCTTGTAGACCGGCTCCTCCATTCCGTGCTGAACCATCATCATCAAATAGCCGGTTGCCTCCTTGGTCTCTACGTCGGTCAGACCCAGGCTGAGCATCGCCTTGTTGAGGAACTCCTGCATCGCTACTTGAGGTGCTTGCTGGCCAGCTGACGCAGCATCGCCTTCCATTCCTTTTCGAGGGCGGTCAGATCGACCTTGCCGAAGGTCGCCCGGAAACTCTCGTCTCGCGACCGCCCCTGGCGCAACAGGTCCAGATATCCCCTGAATCTCGCCCGGTGCCTGGCCGGGGCGTGCATCAGGAACAGGTAGACCATCGACCAGGCCTGAGCGTAGGAGACCTCGTAGTTCATGAACGCCTCGTCGGAGCTGCGCATCAGCTTCTCGAACGGCATGTGTGGCTTGGTCTCGAGCCAGCTGACGATCGACCTCAGCCGCTCGAGCTGAATGCCGAAACGAGGACCGTCCTCACCAAAGCGCACCGAGCTGAAATGCTCGCCGAGCGCTTCGTCGGCCCAGGCCGGCAGATCTGGGATCAGATTGGCGACATACTGATGCCAGGCCTCGTGCCGGAGCGTCCCGAGCGTATGAGCCAGCTTTCCCGTATCGATGTCGTCGTGACTCCGATACAGGTAGAGCGTCTGGAACGTCCGCTCGAAATGGCCCTCCGTTTCCTCGTCCACCTCATCACCGATCAACGCACTCGAGATCGCATATGTGGCCCGCAGAGAGAACACAAAGACCTCGGCACGACGAATCGGCTGCTCCCGAGGAGGCATGAACTGATCAAACAGCTTGCGCGTGCGCCCCAGCTCCTCGAGCAAGCGCTTGCGCTGAGCCACGGGCAGGTCGCTGTACAACGTGTAGCGCGACCGGACCATCGGCGGCGGACTCCCGCCGGGCCACGGCGGCCCGGCCACGACCTGGCGGCACTGCCTCAACTCCAGCGCCAGCTCCTTGTTCCGGGGCGCCAGAATGGTTGCGACCTCCAGCTGATCGAGAGCGGCCAGCGCCTCCTTCACACTCTGTCGCCGGCCGAAAGCGACCAGCGCCATGGTTGCCCGCGCCAGCGCATTGGACGGCGCCAGTTCGATCGTCTGGCGGGCCGCCTTCTCCGCCCGCTTGAGCAAACCAATCGCTGCCAACTCCCGAGCCCGCGCGGCATGGGCTTCGACGAATCCACCGTCCAGCTCGATCGCTCGGGTGAAGTCCTCCAGCGCCTGATGCGTCTCGCCTTGTACGGAGCGAAACCAGCCACGCCAGAAGTAAAACGGCGCAAACCGCGGGTGCTTCTCACCAAACCGGGCCAGCAAACGGACCGCGCGGCGGCGCACCCGCTCGCCCAGCTCTCCCGGCTGCCGAGCAACGGCCGCCAGACGGGTCAACAGGCGGCCGTAGAGTTGCTTGCCGTCGGCCGACAGGGAGGCGTTGCGCGAGCTGGCCAGCATCGGCAGTTCGACAGGCTCGGGCTCCTCCATCAACTCGGCATAGAGCTGCCGCCGCCGGTCGCTTCGTTTCTCGGCCAGCGTGTGGCGCTGGCGCTCACGAGAGAAGCGCCCTGAAACAACCAATCGGTCGAATCCGATCGATGCCTCATCCTCCTCATCCTCCGACAGGCCGCCGAAGGAAAGCAGCGGTTCACTGACCGCCCCCACTCTGTCGAGCAACACCTTCTCACCGATGCTGAGCACCAGCCTGGCCTGTTCGACGCGGATCCGTATCCGGCCGGCCGGCCCCGCTAGCGGCTGGAGCGCCAGCCCCCCGCGAGCCACCTTGCCCGCCAGTGATTCGAGTGCCTTCTCCGGGTCTTCCGCCGAATCGCTCAGCAGGTAGCGTCGACGTGTATGATCCAGCAACAGATAGACACAACGGGTCTGAACACCTTGCTCGTAGCTGAGCATGACCCACAGGAACTTGCCGTCACCGTAGGTTCCGGGCAGCAGATCGTAGACGATCGGCGCCCCGATCCGATCCATCCAGTTCGGCAGGTACATCACCAGATCAGAGGCGACCCGCAGCTGTCCTTTTTCGTGCCAGACCTCGTCCTCATCATAATAAGAGGCCAGGTCGTCGGCCTGCTCCTCGGTGTCGAACGGCAGGTCGACCGTGATGCGCCCCTCCTGGCGCGTCAGCTGGCCTGAAGACAACCGTGGAGGAGACCGGAACTGCGCCAACTCGGGCAGCCACTGCTGGAGCTGCGGCTTGGACTGGACAGCATGTCGAAAAGCGCGAGCCGCCTCGTCGTAGCGCCCATGGCGGACACAGTAACGTCCGAGCGCCAGAAATCCCGTCGCATCACCCGCGGGCAGGCCGAGTCGTTTCAGCAGCACGTAGCTGGCCGGGCTGAGCTCGCTCCAGCGCAGAGTTCTCTTCCGACTCTCGCTCAGAACGTGTACGCCCTGCGGGCCGAGCTGGACCACCTGGCTGCCAGGCACGACCGCCCCATCTCGCAGCACGAGATCGACCGGCTTCCCGCCGGTCTGCCGCCGGGCCAGCTCGCTGCGTGTCTTGTAGCCCAAAGCCTCAACGGCGCGCCGTCGAGCCAGTTCTTTGAGTGCAGCTCGGTACCGATCGATCTGGGCCTGCTGCTCGTCGGCCGCCAGAGCAGAGGCGGTGAGCAGCATCAACAGGGCAGGAATCCAGCTTCGCATGGCCAGCATCATACCCGAGGCCGCGGGAGAATGCTCCGACCTCCCGGCGTGGCACACCGGACGGCCCTTTCGAACACACTCAGCACGTTGCTCCGTCAGGAGTCTGCTCCGCCTGGAACAGAAACGCTGGGCCATCAGTAAAAGACCAGATTGAAGTGTCCCTGCGCCTACCCGGCCCCGCTGTGCCCTGAGGGCCGGGGAGGGTAGCTCTCGTGCGGGAGCAAGCACCCTGCGTCCTTCATTCGAAGATTCCAAGCCAGGTGGCTAGCAAACTCATCGCATGGTCCGATAAAATAGAGGAAGCATGCCTAGGCGTTCCGTCTCCATTCAGATCGATCGAAGCTGCGAGGAGGTCTTCGACCTCGTTCACGATTATCAGCGCCGTCTCGAATGGGACACATTACTCCGCGATGCTCGCCTCCTCGACGGCGCGACCCGGGCGGAGCGCGGGGCCCGATCCCGGTGCGCTGGAAAATGGGCGACCGGCGGCATGGGCGTCGAGACCGAATATGTGACCTTCGAGCGAGGTCGGGTGGCCGCTGTCAAGCTGACCAACCGCCCGCCCTTCTCCCGCCGGTTTGCTGCCAGCATCCGGCACCGTCCGCTCGACCGGGGAGGGTCGGAATTGACCTACATCTTCTACTTCGAAGCCAAACCGCGGATCCTCGCCTGGCTGCTCGACCCACTGATGGTCAGCCTGCTGACGCGGGAGACCGGAAAACGACTCCGGGCACTCAAGGCCTTCCTCGAGCACGCCCCACCGCAGGTCAACATCACGCACTGATCCGATGAGCACTGAAGAGATCAAGCGCTCTTACAGCTCGACCTGCCTGGGGCACCAGATCTAACGCTGACGCGTGAGCCGAACATAGATCGCCATCGCACCTCCGAGCCCGGTCGAACCGATTGCGATCAGGAACGGCAGCCCCCCGAGGGAGAGTTTCTTGCTCGCTGATGACGTCATGGGCAACCGCGGCCAGGCAACGCAGGCAGACACCGTCGACACTGAGGCGCTCCCCGCACTGGCAGGTCGATGGGTCACTCATCCCGGCACAGCCACCTGATCGGCATCAGGGTCGAGCTTAACAGTCGAGATTAACAAATGGCGGGATCGTCCGGCAAGTCGTGGATCCGGTCGAGCATCCAGCACCCGGGACATCTGTTTTTCGGACGACGCAAGCCGCGCATCGTCAACTGGATACGTCGTCGGTGTCAACGAATGAGGGCGGAAGGGATCGAACCTTCGACCAACGGCTTAAAAGGCCGCTGCTCTACCGCTGAGCTACGCCCCCAAATTATGTGACGAGGGCCCGTTCGGGCCCACACAAATCAACGCGACGATGCCCGTCGCTCCCTGCCCCAGGCCAGCTGATACTCCATATAACCGGTCTCGGGCAAGGCCGGTCATTTTATAGCGCCGCTTTCGATACGCAACCGGCAAGCAAATCACAACCGTCAGCTCGAACTCGTTTGTCGACAACGGCTCGATACGCTGTTCGAAACGGAAAAATCGGATCGAGTGGGATAGCCTTGCAAGCCGGCCTTGTCCGCAACAAGAGCCGCACAGAACATAGCGGGTCGACGACGCCCAGCGGTCCGTTCGGGGAAACTCCTGAACCAACCCCGCTTGACGCTGTGCCATCCTCTGGGTATAAAATCGCCAAATACCGTCGGCCCCTTCGTCTAGTCGGGTCTAGGACACCGGGTTTTCATCCCGGCAACAGGGGTTCAAATCCCCTAGGGGTCACCAACGCGCAAGCTGCTGCAGGACAGTAGCTTGCGCGTTTCAATTTAATGTAGCGGCAGGCCCAGTGAGATGACCGAAGACGACAGACTGACGGCCTGTGATCGATGACCCTCGGGTCGTGACCGACGTCGATGCGGGACCAGCGCGAAAAACCGACGCCTCGTCCACTTTCAAGGAACTACTGGCCCAACGAGGCATCCAAACACGCATGACACGACTCACAGCGACTGCCCTGACGTTTCTCCTGGCGCTACCCGCCACGGCTCAGGAAAAACCAAGTGGTCCTTACCAGCAAGGACTTGCGCACCACGCCAACGGCCGCTACCAGCAGGCGGTAAATTCCTACAGCCGGGCGATCCAGATCAATCCCAGGGCAGCAACGGCCTACCTCAATCGCGGCGTCTGCCACCACGAGCAGGGAGATCTACGTCGAGCGGTGGCGGACTACAGCCGCGCAGTCAGGCTCGATCCGGCCAACGGGCTCAGCTTCTGCAACCGCGGTGCCGCCTGGCAGGGGATGGGCCAGTCCGCCCGGGCGCTGATGGACTACACCCGAGGCATCACGCTCACCCGCAAAGCCGCGCGGATCCACCTCCACCGAGGAACGGCGCATCAGACCACCGGCGACCTGGAAAGCGCTCGCCGAGACTACAGGCTGGCGCTGGCCGGCGACGAGAAACTGGCCGAAGCCTACTACAACCTGGGCACGATCAACCACCAGCAGGGCAAGCTCAAGGCGGCCGCCGCCGACTATCGGGCCGCGGTCAAATACGCCAGCCCGAACAAGAAGGTCAAGCCCGTGAAGGCTGAGAAACCGAGCGCCAAGGTGACCCTGCTGATCAAGCAGCTATCCTCCTCGTCATGGAAGACCCGCAATGCGGCGACAAAAGCGCTGATCAAGATCGGCAAACCCGCTGTCCGCCCCCTGCAGGCCGTGCTCGAGTCGAAAGACGCCGAGGTCCGCACCCGGGCCAAGCAGTGTCTCGACGCAATCCTCAGAGCGGGCAAGAAGCCGGCCTACGTCACCCGAAACGCGAGCGCGACACTGAAGCTGGCCAAGAACGCACTGGCCCTGGTCAACAGCAACGGCCAGTCGCCGCCCCCGATCGCGCCCCGTCCAACGCCGGCCGATCTGGAGTTGATGCGCAAGTTCCTCGGCCAGTAACGCAAGCTGGGCTCGGCAAGCTCTGCGAGCCACTCGGCCAGGCGGTCAGCCACGAATGGTCCCGCGAAAGCCGCCCGCTGACCGTCCCGGCGGACCTCTAGCGCCAGACCAAGATCTGCGGTTGGGTCTGGAAGGTGATCGTGATGTCGTCGATCACTGGCGTCACCGTAAAAGGAGAGATGCCGCCAGGGTTGCGGAAGGTGAATCGGTACTCCAGATAGCGTCCTGACCCCTCGGCTGGATTGATCGACCGATCGATCGCATAACCCCGCCCGTCTCCGCCCTTCGCCGGCGCCGTCGGCACGCTCGTCCAGGTGCCGGAGTCGATCATGAATTCCACTCCGACGTCCGTGTCGGGCAGCGTGGGATCGCCATTGAACGTGCTGGTGCGCCAAACCCTGGGCTGGTATTCGGTCCAGCTGAGACTGCCGATTCGGGCGCCACGCGGAATACCGTCCAGCCGGAATCGACCGCGCCACTGGCTGGGCGCGAGCGGGTGGGACTCGAACCGGTCCGGCATCGGGAAGCTCGCGCTGGTGAAGCCTCCCGCGTCCCCGCGAACCTTGAACCCGGAGATCGTCGCGTTGGTGAAACGGTCGTTGCGCCCCTTCACCACGATCGGGCCATGGTAGATGATCGATTCCTCGCTGCTGAGGAACTCGTAGCCGCCGATCGCCGTCTCGTCCTTCGGGTTGTTGGAAGCCAACTGGAACCGGTTCTCGGTGCTCGTCAACTCGAAGGTGGTGGTAGCCAGCTTGCCATCGACATAGAAACGCTGTCCGACGGCCCCCTCCCAGACGATCGCCACATGATGCCACTCATGAGCCTTCCAGCCGGTGATGTCGAACTTCGCCTCGGAAAAGCAGAGCGGAAAGGGCGAACGCGCCTTGTGTGGGTACCCCCAGTAGAACCGGGTGTTGACCAAGGTGCTGCCGTAGCGGATCAGCTTGTTGGCCACGCCTTCGAGCGGCTCACTCTGGCCCACGTGAACCATGTAGAACAACGATTCGTTGCTGCCTGTCTCGGCGTCCCCCACCAGCTTGACCCAGAACTCCAGTGACCCCGTTGCGACCGGGATGTTGCCCGTGGTCGGATAATGCAGCTCCTCGGCCAGCGAGCGCGAACAGAGCATGCCGTCCGGCAGCAGGTCGCTGTCCTCGAACAGGCTGCGATCCTCCTCCTTGGGATCGGAGTCCCAGCCAGGGGTCT
>CAZANL010000057.1:2129-13192 GCA_964486115.1 uncultured Planctomycetota bacterium | reverse complement strand
TCACCAAGCTGAAGGTGCTCAACCTGTTCTACTGCAGCAAGATCACCGACGCCGGAGTCCAGAGTCTTCAGAAGGCCCTGCCGAACTGCAAGATCGAACGGTAACGCCGCTCCTCTCCACCGCGGGTTGAAAGAATAGCGGGTAGACCCCGGGCCCTGCTACGGGCCCAGAATCCGAGTCACACCCCCGCCCCCTTTCGAGCAGGGACTCGTTACGACTCGGAGCCTATTGACTGAATCGGTGAAAACTGTGGTTCCAGCTTGTTCCCCGCGCTGCGAGTTCCGTTCTGGATAGCGTTTTCGATCACAGGCGAGAGCAAGTCGTCCTGTCCACGTTCCCCCCCCGGCCACGCAGCGGTGGCGGTCTTCGCAGCCGTCGGGCTCTTCTGCATGCTGTCAGGCGGCTTCACATCGGGCGATATCTACGACATGCTGGTGCTGCTGGTCGTCGAGATATACGCGATCTATCGCATCGTCGACGATCGCCTGGCGCGCCGTGCAGCGTGAGCCCCGCCCCACTAAATCTACCGCATAGTTGAGAAACAAGGCCGCCAGCGTTAGCCTGCGGACATGCACACCTCGATCAGACCGTTGGTCCTCCTGCTCGCGTGTCTCTTGCCATTTGGTTGCGGCTCGTCCCGCAACCAGGGGTTCATCCAGAGTGCGCAACTGTCCTACCAGATTCGCGCGACCGCGCCGGGCGCCCGAGGCGTCCCGCTGGAGACGCTGCTGACACGCGCGCTTCACGCGCTGGCGTCGGATCCCGGACCCATCGAGCAGCTGCTCGGGAACGTGCCGGTCGCGGTCCGGGTTCGCCCCGCACGGCACAACACGAACTACCTGGATCCGGATCCGATTCCCGCAGGTAAGCAGCTGGTCATCTGGGTCGCTCCGCTGGCGCATCATCCGGAGGCGCCTCCGCTGGTGGAGCGTCGGGGGACCGGATACCGCCTGACCCAGCCGGTCTCGTTGATCTGGCGCTGGCGCGGGCGCCTGCAGGAAGACCGTTCCGTGAGGCTGCCCCGGGAGACCCGCCACTGCCATCCCGTCGAGCATGCCCTGCTGCTGGCTCTGGAGCGTTGCCTGCGGGAGGCCAGACTCGAACCGCTTCGCTCCGCGGTCCTGCCCTCGGCGCCTCCCGAGCACCACCGCGACGACTACGCGCGGGAGGTCGCGCTCTACAGGAAGCGGTACCGGTTGGTCGCCTCGCGCTGAAGGCGATCCTGGGGGAGATCGCCGGACACCGGCCGGACGACCTGGCGCTGTTGCGACACGCTGATCCGCCATTGCCAGTGCGACGTCGACCAGCTCGACGCCGCGCAGGCCGCCCAGCTGCAGTGCGCGCTGGCCGGCCTGCGCACCAACCGGGAGCTGCTCTCGCGCATCCATGAGCTTCTGTGCTAGCATCACGGACATGATGCGCGCACTGCTCCTCCTGACCCTGCTCCCCACCCTGGCGCTGGCCGGCAGCGAGACCCCGCCCAAGGGACCGCCCTGGCAGCGCGACCTGATCGAGGCCCAGAAGCTGGCCCTGAAGAAGAAGGTGCCGATCTTCGTCTACTTCACCAAGACCTACTGACCGCACTGCGTCGTCGTGGAGAGGCAGTTGCTTCCCAACGCCGCGCTCAAGCCGGACTACGGCAAGGTGGTCTGGCTCTACGTCTTCAACGACTTCAAGAAGGGCGCGCTGGACAACGCGGCCACGCGGATCCGGATCCGCTTCGGGGGCAGCAGCTGGCCCCAGCTGCTGCTGGTCGACCCGTCGACGATGAAGGTGATCGGCAACACCGGGCGGTCGGTGGCCTCCTGGCGGGGCGCCGTCGGCCGGACGCGCATCGGCAAGATCCTGCCGGACGCCGGCAAGCGGCTGGCCGCGGCGGAGAAGCAGGCGACGGCCCTGCAGGGCAAGCACACCGCCAAGCAGGCCCGCGAGGGACTGGACAGCAAGGGCATCGTGGTCCGCATGCTGGCCCTCGACTCCCTCAGCAAGAGCTCGCCGGCCACGGTGCTGGCCCGCGCCGAGCAACTGCTGTCGGTGCCCAACGACCTGTTCCGCTACAGCGTGTGCCAGGTGATTACCAAGGCGAAGGGCCCGGTCGGCCCGAAGGTCGTGGCCGCGCTCGAGCGAATCGTGCGCAAGCCGGAGAACAGCCGCAACCCGAACGTGCTGCGTATGCGCGCGGTGCAGGCCCTGGATCGGGTCGGCACCGTCCAGTCGATGCGGGTGATCGGGCCGCATGCGTCGAACGGATCCTACCGCAACGGCCTGACGCGGATCGCGGTCGAGGCGGTCGCGGGGATCGCCTCGCGCAATCCCAAGGCGCGCTCGGAGGCGGCCGCGATCCTGGTCAAGGGATTCCCGAAGCCGCCCGAGGCCGGCTCGCGGATGATGCGGCTCTGCGTCTACCTGGCCAGGTCGATTCACAAGCGGCTGAGCCGGCTGACCGGCCGCAAGGTGGCGTTCCCGGCCAGCTACGACGCGGCGGCGCGGCAGCGACTGATCCAGGCCTTCAGCGCCAAGAAGTGACGCCCCGCCAGCGCCAAAGGGCCCTCTGCTCGCCTTCGAAGATGACCAGCACATCACCCTGGTGGCGGCTTCTGGACTCGACACGTGCCCGGTCCGGGCGATCGGGCCAGGTGTCCGGCTGGCAGCCGCAGACGGATTGAATCGCAGAGAGGAGGGGGTGCTCTCCCCGATTTGTCGGCGAGACGGCCCGCAGCGGGGGAGGGTCGAGCTTCCTCCGGGCAGCAGGAACCGGCCCTCCTTCCCGGTCCTAGGACCCGAACTTGCGGCGGAGTCGCTCGGTCTGGATCTCGTGCATCATGCGCATGATGTCGTAGGCCGTCAGCTCGAGCAGGACCCGAGTGATCTTCTCGTGTTGCTCGTCGCTCAGTTGCCCCTCGATGTCTTTCATTGCAGAGACCAGGCGTGCTTCCTGGTCCTCGAGTTCCTGCTTGTCCACCTCGCCGTCGGCCAGTGCGCTGGTGAATGACTCCAGTTCCTGGACTTTCTCATCGATCAGGGGCAACTCGGTTTCGGGATCGAGCCAGCTCGTCCGTGCCATGTGGGGTGTTTCCTTTCGTCTTGCCCTAGTGCTTCACCACAGTCGTCTTGGCCGCTAGTTGCCGCGAAGGCCCTGGCGCCAAGATGTGAGGGTGGTGGAGACTAGAGGCTCTCGACCATTTGTTTGAGCGCCGTCAAGCGCTGCTGTAATTTGTCTCGCCCACCCGCCTGCTCGAGCTTCTCGGCCACCGCAGGCGGCAGGTACTTTCGGTCCGTGCACTCGATGATTGCCGCGACCTCCTGCAACTCGCGCTCCAGAGAGTTGGAGGAGGGCATGAAGCTTGCGGCGGCGTCCGCCAACGCTGGACCTTGAATCCGGTCCGCTCCGTCCAGCAGCGAGACACGCCAGGCGCGCCCGACAAGTCCCTCGATATCGGCCCCTGAGAACTTTCCTCCGGGAGGCAGCTCCGGCACGTCGGTGGGGTCCAGCTCGGTACCCAGCTTGCGGGCCATCACGCCGAACATCTGTTTCAGTTCTTGTTTGGTCTGGGGATAGAACAGCGGAATGTGAACCTCCGCGCGCCCCTGGCGCTTGATGTCGATCGGCAGCAGGTCTGGCCGACAAGTCAGCAGCATCCAGATGATCCGGCCGCGGTAGCGGGTGTTGCCCATCTGTGCCGCGATCATCGCAAAGACACGGCTCGAGGTGCCTGAGTCGCCCCCCTGGTCCCGGTCCCCCAGGGCGGCATCCGCCTCGTCGATGATCACCACCACCGGGCCCATTGCTCGCAGCACCGAGAGGATGCGTTCCAGGTTGCCCTCGGTTTCCCCGACATACTTGGATCGAAAGTTCTTGAGCATCACACAGGGGACGCCGAAGTTGCCGGTGGCGCACTGGGCCAGGAAGCTCTTTCCCGTGCCGACCGCGCCACAGAGCAGGTACCCCATCGGCACCGCCTCGAGCATGCCCCGCTTGAGCAGTGCTGCGTCCTCTTCGAGGCGCGCCTTGGCAGCCGTGTGGCCGACCACCATGTCGAGGTTCCAGGTTGGCTCGATGAACTCCAGAAAGCCCTGTGCCTGTCGCTCCAGCAGCCGCTTCTTGAGCGCCCGGAACTGCGCGGCGTCCAGCCGTCGGCCCGACTCCCGGGCCGTCTCCAGGAGGGTTCGCAGGTCGGTCAGCGAGATCCCGGCGGTCAGTTTTGCGAGCTCGTGAACCTCGAAATCCGAGAACTCCGAGACCGGACTGGAGCCGACGAGAAACTGGATGAACTGCTGGCGCTCGGCCTGGTCCGGCAGCGTGATCTCGAGGGCGGCGACGTGTGGGTTGCCGGTGAAGCGATCGTTGAGCGCGGAGAGCTTCTCGTCGATCACCACGAAGGCCAGGTTGAGGCGTTTGACGTAGGGGCTGGTGGCCCAGTTGAGCAAGGTCACCAGGTTGGTCGAGGTGGCCTGGCTCAGGTGTCCGGGGTCTCCGTTGGGGATGATGTAGCTGGCATGCTCGACGATCACCGCCGTGCTCAGCCGAGAGGCTTCGTCAGCCATCAGGTTCTTGCGCACGAACGCATCCAGCACGGCGAGCACCTTGGCCGGGTCCCGGGGGACCGAGGAGAGGCTGCCGAGGGTGCGGTTGAGCAGGGCCACCATGTCCTTCAGCCGCTTGTCGTCGCGGCCGGCCAGGGCGCGCAGGCCGCGGGCCAGGTCGTAGTGCAGCACCAGGTCCCAGCGCCCGAACAGTTGTTCGGCCAGGAACCCGGACAGCGTGACGTACTCGGTCTGCTCGCCATCTCCAACCCGGACGGAGTCGAAGATGTTGCCGTGCAAGGCGAACACCGCGGTGGTGCCGGAAAAATAGAGCTCCGCTAGCCGGCTGGCCCACTCGGGAAAGGCGTCGGGGATTTCCGTCGTTGCGTCTCCCATTGGCTCTTGCTCACTCAAGGTCCAGTACCTCCCGCAGGTTCGCTTGCAGGATCGGCGGCGGCTCGACCAGGTCGTCGGCCAGCCCGGTGACCAGGCTCAGCTCACTGATCGTCTGCTCGGTCTGTTGTAGTCCCGCCGCGACGGAGTCGACTTCCCGGCTGATGAAATCCGGATCCTGGCGGTTGATCGACATTTCGCTGATGGCCCGGATCTTGTTCTCGATCCGGTCCAACTCGACGCCGACGAACTCGGCGTTCTCGTGGGCATTGCTGTAATTGTCGAGCCGCAGCTCGGCTGTCGCCAGGCTGTCACGCAAGGAGCGGACCATGCGCTCGTTGCCTTCCTCCTCGGCATCGTGGAGTCGGGTCAGGGCCTGGCTGACCTCGATCTCGAGCCGCTGCTTGTCGGTGGATTTCAGAAACTTCTGCAGCGACTGATGGGAGACCAGCAGGCGCAGGAAGACCCACAGCAGACGGTCCAGGCCCGGGGTGCTCAGGTCTTCTACGGCGGGGGTGGCCGAGCCCGTTCGTCCGCCGATGCCATGTGCGATCGATCTCATCTCGAGGCAGCGTTTCTGCAGCGCCTCGAAGCGTTCGCGATCTTCCACGGAGAGGTGGGAGAGCAGGATCGCCAGCCCTTGCTGGGCTTCCGGGGCCCGATCCGGGTTGGACTCGGGACGGCGCCGCTTGTGCAGCTTGGCGTCGATCGCGTCACGGAACCTGGGGGCGCTGATCATGCCGGTCAGGTAGACCAATTCAGCGGCGCCGACCAGTGGCAGCAAGATGTCCGGGATCGGACTGATGGCTGCCGCTGCGGTGGCGCCAAGGAGCAGCAATAGGTTCCAGTGAAACCCGAAGGCCTCCTTGAGGTAGCTCGACAGTCCCGCAGACCGTGCCACGTCAGACGCCCCCTATCCCGCCGCTTCCGCGGCGCGGGCGGCCTGGGCCTGCACCTCGAGTTTTTCGATGGTGTCCCGAATCGTGAACACCAGCTGGACGAAGCTGGGATCCCGCTGCATTTCCTTGGGTGGGTAATCGGGGGGCGGCACGGCGAACTTCTTCAGGATCGTGCCGGGCGAGGGAGAGAGGATGTAGACCCGATCTCCCAGGTAGACCGCCTCTTCGATGGAGTGGGTCACGAAGAACACCGTGGCCTCTAATTCACGCCACAAATCGACCAGCAGGGCCTGCATGCGGTGGCGGGTCATCGGGTCGAGCGCTCCGAAGGGTTCGTCCATCAGGATGATCTTGGGGTGCAGGACCAGGGAGCGTGCGATGGCGACCCGCTGTCGCATGCCGCCGGACAGCTGGGAGGGATACTTGTACTGATCGTTTATCACGTCCAGACCGACTTTGGCGATCCACTCCCGGGCTCGCTCGATCCGCTCGTTGGAAGGGAAGCCGGCGCACTCCAGACCAAATGCGACGTTATCGAGGACCGTTCGGTTGTCGAAGGAGGTGTAGTCCTGAAAGACCATGCCGCGGTCGGGACCGGGATGGGTGATTGGCTGGCCTTCCATCAGCACCCGGCCCTGCGTTGGGGGGTGCTGTGGGCGCAGTCCGGCGATCAGGCGCAGAATGGTCGACTTGCCACAGCCGGATGGGCCGAGGATCGAGACGAACTCGCCACGATCGGGGCGGTTGGCGACGGTGAAGCTGACGTCCTTGATCGCGGTGAAGGCGCGCGGGGTGCCCGCGTCGTAGGTCATCGTGACCTGGTCGAACTCGAGGATCACCGGCAGCACGGGTTTTTTGGCGGCGGACTTCTCGGGCGCGGGTTGTTCGGGCGCGGGCTGTTCGGGTGCGGTTGGGTCGCTCATCAGCTCTCCCGGTCCCGGAGATAGGGGAAAAAACCGCCGTAGAAGAACAGGAAGAGCCGGTCGATCGCGATGGCCAGCACACAGATCACGATCAAGATGAAGTACAGGTCAGCGGTCATGGCGCGACGCTGACTCATGTTCAGCAAGAAGCCGAGTCCGCTGTCGGCGTTGATCATCTCGGCCAGCATGATGTAGCCGAAGGCCAGACCGAACAACAAGCGTAGGCTGTGGTAGATCTGAGGCAGTGCGAGCGGGACCAGCACCTTGAAGATGATCTGGCGCCGGCTGGCGCCGAGAGTCTGGGCGGTCTCGACATAGCGGTTGTGCACGCCGAGCACGGCCTGCAGGGCGTCGAAGAAGACGAACGGAGCGCAGGCGACGAAGATGAACATCACCTTCTGCGCTTCACCGATCCCGAACCAGACCAGGCTGAGCGGGATCAGGGCGGCCAGTGGGATGTTGCGGCCGAAGGTGCTGACCGGAGCGAGGAAGGACTGCAGGGCGCGAAAGGAGGCGGCCAGGATGCCGAGGGGCACCCCGACCAGCACTGCCAGTCCGAACCCGAGCAGCACGCGCTGCATGCTGGCCGCAATGCTGCGTCCCAGCCCACGCTCCTGGATCAGCCCCCGCACGCTGCCGAGCACTTCGCCCGGGCTGGGAACGGTGGCCGGACTGACCAGCCGGCTCTCAGGAATGGGGCCCCGCGTGATGGACCACCAGACCAGCAGGGCCAGCAGCACCGAGCCGACTGCGAGCGCAATGCGCAGCGGTCGCGGGGGCGATCGGCGCAGCTGGAACATGTCTACTTGGGGCTCTCCGCGGGATAGACTTTGATCTCGACCCGTCTATTCTTGGCGTGATTGTTCGGGTCGCTGGGGTCTTTGGGCCGGTCCCAGCCGGCGCCCTTGGCAGCGAACTGATTGGGGCTCAGCTGGGTGTATTTCTTCAGCACGGCTTGCTTGACCGCATTGGCCCGATTGGTCGACAGCTCGAGCACCAGGCTCTTGGGCACCCGACCTTTCATCGAAGAATCCGTGTGCCCCTCGATCACGATTCGGGCGGCGCCGTACTGCCCGGCCAGGCGCCCGATCTCTTCGACCACGAACTTGGCATTCGGGTCGTAGGAGACTTCGCGGTCCGTTCCGTCGACGGTCTTGGTCACCATCTTGGCGATGTTCCAGGAGTTGGGGTAGAAGTGGATCACCACCGTCTTGGTCAGGATCTCAGGTGACTCGGCCTGAATGGTCGACGCGGTCGAGGGGGCGAACTTGGTCTCGTAATCCGCCTTCTGACGCGCGTACTTGGCTTCCTTGCCCAGCTTCTGGATCACCGAGAAGTCCATCACCTGGTCGAACGTCGCCCGCTGGGTGACGCTGCCGATCTTGCGATAGAGGAAGTAGGCGGTGTTCCAGGTCTGCTCGAAGTTGGTCGGGTTGTTCTGGTTCAGAAAGAAGTCGCGGTTCTCGGCATGGTTGGTGGAGTGCGCGTCCCCGAGCATCCCGAGGCACTCGCTGGCGGGAATCGAGTATCCCACGGCCATCTGCTTGGCCAGCAACTCCTTGGCCGACTGCTCCTTCAGGTCGGTCATCGCGTCGAAGATGCCCCGAACCAGCCCTTCGATGATATCCGGGTTCTCCTTGGCGAAGTCGGCGCGGGCAAACCAGACGTCGGCAATCAGTCGGTTGGCCGTCCCCGTGGTGACGATCAGACGGTTGCCCGGGACGTCCGAGAGGTTGTAGATGTCCGGGGCCCAGCTGACGCAGCCGGCAATCGACTTGTCGGCGTTGAATGCGGCCGCGGCCTGGAAAGCGTCCTGGGTGAACTTGAACTTGACCTGCGAGGGCTGCACGTTGGCATTGATCAGTGCGTGGAGCAGGAAGTAGTGGGACGGAGAGTTCTGGGCCAGCACGACAGTCTCGCCCCGCAGGTCGGCCATGGTCTTGATGTGCGAGCGCACCACGATCCCGTCGCCGCCGTTGGACCAGTCGACCTGCTGGTAGATTCGCGGCATGATGCGCGAGTCTTTCTGGAAGGCCTCCATGAACAGCGGAACCATGTCCAGCGTGGCCCAGCCGATGTGCACCTTGCCGGCCGCATAGGCGTCACGCATCGAGATCGGGTCGTCGATCAGCGCCAGCTCGACCTTGAACGGCTTTCCGCCGGGGACCGTCCACAGCTTCTTGGCCTTGAAGCCCCCATTGGCATAGATGATCGGACCCCAGCCGGCCCAGACGTTGATCGCGAACTTGACCGTTCGGTCTTCCAGCTTGCTGTAGTTGGAGATGCCCTTGACTGCCGGAAGCTTGGCCGCGGGAGTGTAGCTGTACTCCTTGACCGTGGTGATTCCCGAAGTGTCGCCGGCCTCGGCCTTCTTCTTCAGCTTGTCCATCTCTTTCTTGCTGAACTTCGCGTCGTTCTTGCCGTTGGGGCCAGTCGACTCATTGCTGGTGTTGAATCGAGAGATGGCCAACACCACCAGTCCAATCACCACGACGGCGACGGCGGCGTAGAACGCTCGGTTGGGTTTTCCTTGGGACATCTGTTGCTCTCCTGTGAGTTATCGTCTCACTGTCGATGTTCTGGGCGTGGCTCTCAGCTGCTTTGATCGGTAGTCGCTGGGCCCAGCTCCTTCTTGGACTCGGTCACGGCGCTCGTTTCGGGGGAGCGCAGGCCGAGCTCTTCCTCGAACTGCAGCAGGGCCTCCTCGGCCAGAGCGACCTCAGCCCGTTCCTCGGCCTCGATCTCGGCGATTCCCTTGTCCGAGAGGTCTGACGCCACCCGAGCCTTGCCCCGATTCTTGTCGATGCGATCCTGGAGCACCTGCTCGATCTGCCCGAAGTCCGTCGTCACGTTCATCTCGAAGCTCTCGGCGAGCGCGGCGACCTCTGCCTCTGCTTCGCTCATCTTCAACTCGGCATCGTACTGGCGAATCTTCTGACGGACCTCCGCGAGCTTCTTGTTGGCGTGCTGGATCTTCTTCAGGTTGTTCTCGTAGGTCTTCTCGTGCATCACTCTCTGGTCGAGGTTCTCCTGGAGTTCCCGCTTGGCTCTCTGCAGCTCGACCGCGAGTGTCGCCGCGGTTTCGCGATCCCCAGCCTTCAGGTAGGCCTTGACCTTGGACTGGAGGCTCGCCACATGCCGCTCGCCGGTCGACACCTGGCGGTTGACCCGCTCGACCATGCCGCGATAGGCCTCCAGGCCCTTGCGCCCCTCTTTGAGCTCAGCGACCGCTCTGTCGTACTCGTACTGCATCTGTGCGATGGGGTCGGCCTCCCAGAACAGGTTGGCGACCTTGTTCAGCTGGGCCACGAAAGCCCGCCATATCTTTCCAAAAATCATGCGCTTGCTCCCTTGATGCACTGCAAATGCACTGCGGTCATTTTTTCTTGTCGATGGGGGGCTCGATGGCCAGCTCTGCGAGGATCTTGCCCTCGTAGATCTGCTTGAGCGCCTTGGTCAACTCCGGGCCGTTCTGTGCCTTGATCACGTCTCCGCCGGTTCTCTTGAGAAACGCGAACTTGTGCGGGTTGGTGTCGAACGCGACGAAATAGATCTGTATCGAGCCCTCGCTCTTGCGGTGCAGCTCCTCTGCCGCGTGCCTCGGGTCTCGGCCGCTGGTGTTTTCACCGTCGGTCACGACCACGATGTACTTGCGGAACACTCCGGAGCGATATAGTTGGCGGCGGGCCGCCATCATTGCCCGGCCGATGGCCGTCCCGCCCTTGGGAACGGGGAGTTTGTGTAGGGCGCGGATCAGGGTTGCCCGGTCGTAGGATTGAATGGGCAGGTCCAGCCAGGGGCCGCTGGAGAAATGCAGCAGAGCGACCTTGATTCGGAAATCGGGACGCTTGACGACGAAGGCGTCCGTCGCCTCGAGCATCTTGGAGACTGCCTCACGCGCCACCAGGTATTTCGGCCGGTCCTCGCCCGGTGCAGGGCGTCCCATCGACCCAGAGCTGTCCACCAGGATGGCGATCGCGGCACCGATCCCCTCTTCGACTTCCGACTGGTAATAGGCGGGCTCGGGCGCCGGACGCTTGGCTTTCTTGGCGGGGGAGGGGGTGCCGGTCGAGAGTTTGCTCGTGTGGTCTGTCTGGTGCTTGTGCGTATGCTTCTGCTCACATCCCCCGGTAAAACAGGCGAGCAGGGCGAGAAGCAGTGTGGACAGTCGGATGTTACGCATGAACGGCAAATCGAGAGACATTGACCCTCCCAAGGGCAGGCGCGGATTCTAATGCTCAGCGGGACCGAAGTCAAACCGAGGCTTGCGGGGTTGTGTTGGGTTGTGGAAATAATTTAGTTTGTCACAGAAAACTTTCCTGAT
>CAZANL010000057.1:0-2119 GCA_964486115.1 uncultured Planctomycetota bacterium | reverse complement strand
GGGACGAGCCAAGCGGTCCCTGGGCGTCCAGGAAGCTGTTACGCGAGGCAATCAACTCAGCCGCACATTGGGGTCGTCCTGGTAGGCCGAGTCTATCGCCACGAGCTGGGTCAGGGTGCAGCAGAACAGGTCGAACAGCGATCTGAGCTGATCTGTCTGCTTGATCACTCCAGTACAGCTGAAATACAGCAGGTCGACGTCGTCAGGAAAGCGGGTCCCAAACCAGCCTTCGTCGTTGCGGATCTCGAGGTGAATTCTCGGCTGTCGCATGATCAGCTGCTTCAGCTCGACATCTGCCAGCAGGTGCCGGATCGTGTGGTCGAAATTGCCCTGGATGACGAACTGCTCGTCGAAGAATGGCTCCCCGATCTGGATGTCCTGCATCCCGAAGAACTTGCCGACCGGGCTGAAAAAGCCCTCGCGGTAGATCTTGAAGTAGAGGCCGTCCCTGTTGACGAACGGCGCCCGCATCCGGGTGTAGGTCGTCTGGGTCTCACCATTACTCTGGGTGTAGGTGTCGAGCAGGATCTCCCACTCGGCGTGCCTGTAGCGCAGTGCGTCGGTGCCCCAGAAGCCTCCGTCGATGTATTGCCCGCCGATATCCCGTGCGATCTGAGACCAGATCTCTTCCTTGCTGGGGCCGAACAGGGCTCTGAGAAATCCCATCTGGACACTCCTTTGGCATGTGTCGCGAACACGGTCCGCATCAGGGGCCGGGCCGCCCGATCTCCTCATGGCCAATCCGAGCCCTGAAGATACCAAACCACTCGCTTCGATGGCACTGTTGCCCGGCGCCGCCTGAGTCCCCCCGGGAATCTCTGGCGAATCTCCTCGCAGGGCACGGATAAAGAGGTGTCGGAAGGCCTGGCTGACCCAACTGGGGTTTCATGGCAGGTGTTATGGCATGATGGGTGAACAGACGCGATGACGCACGAAATCACGGAGCAACTGCGCAAAGACCTGGAGTGGATCGTCGGTGAGCGGCACCATCACAGCTCGCCCGAGCATCTGGCGGCGGTGGCCGACCGGCTCGAGCGCGAGCTGGCCGTGCTGGGCTGCCGCACCTCGCGGCAGTCGTTCGGCAATCAAGGGGTGACCGGTCAAAACATCATCGGTGAGCTGTCCGGTTCGGAAGAGGTCGTGTTGCTGACGGCGCACTACGACAGCGTGATCGGCAGCCCGGGTGCCGACGACAACGGCAGCGCGGTGGCCGGAATGCTGGCGTGCGCGCGCGCACTGGCCGGCGGCAGCGGCGGCCGGACGCTGCGCTTCCTCGGGTTCGACATGGAGGAGACCCAGCCCAACGGCCACGGGCTGATCGGCAGCCACGCCTACGCGCGTGAGACCGCCCACGAGCGGATCCTCGCGGTGCTCAACTTCGAGATGATCGGCTATTGCCGACACGAGCCCGGCAGCCAGCGGGTTCCGGACGGTTTCGAGCAGCTGTTTCCCGAGGTGGTCGGGATGCTCGCCGAGCGGGGGTGGGTCGGCAACTTCCTCGCGGCGGTGGGCAACCCGGCGGGCCAGGAGCTGCTCGCCCGGTTTGTCCAGAGCGCGGGAGCGCTGCCAGTGGTGCCGCTGGTCGCGCCAGACGACCCGGCCCGAACCCCGGACCTGCTGCGCAGCGACCACACCGCGTTCTGGCGGCGTGGTGTGCCGGCGCTGATGCTGACCGACACGTCCAATTTTCGCAATCCGCATTACCACGGCGCGGGGGACACGATCGAGACGCTCGATTTGCAGTTCACCAGCCAGGTGGTGCAGGCGGCGATAAAGACGATCGAGAGCTTGCGCTGATTCTGCCGTTCAGCGCCAGGCCGACGCGTCGAACTGGCGCCGTAGCACCGGTTGTGCCTGGCCCTGACGGATCACCACCCAGCTGTTGCGCGGCAGCGGACCCAGCTCGGTTCGCGTTCGCTTCCCGTCTGGCCAGTGAACCGTCAGCTTTCGCGGCGTCGAATCTCCCAGGCCGAAGTGCAGCTCACCCGGCTGGGTCTGCGCGGCCCAGTGGCCATGGGGTCCCTGGAGGATGCGGGTCTGTGTGCCGGCCGAGGTGACCAGCGTGACCCGTGCGCCGATCGCGTCGCGGTTGGCCGTTCGGCTGTCGCCGACCAGCTTG
>CAZANL010000056.1:0-13338 GCA_964486115.1 uncultured Planctomycetota bacterium | reverse complement strand
GTCTGCATCACGGTTGCGACGGTTAATGGGTCGGGGAGTCAGAGCTCCAACCTGATCCTCACGCGCTCCCTTTTCTCGATGGGTATTCCCGTCGGGCCCAAGAACTTATTCCCGTCGAATATCCAAGGGTTGCCCACCTGGTTCACGGTCCGGGCCAACGCACAGGGCTACGTTGCTCAGCGAGACGTGATCGATGTCTTGGTGGCCTATAATCCGGCAACCTGGCACGAGGATGTGGCGAAGGTGCACGACGGTGGCGTGATCATCTACGAAGAGTCGTTCTCCTCGGCGGCTCTCGAGAAGGCCGGCGATGTTGTGCTCTATCCGGTGCCCTTCAACAAGCTGGCCAAGCAGCAGATCGAGAACGAGAAGTTGCGCAAGCTGCTGACCAACTTGATCTACGTGGGTGTGCTGGCCGAGTTGCTCGGCATGGATGTGGAAGTGGTCACGCAGGAGATCCACAAGTTCTTCCGCGATAAGCCCAAGGCGGTGCCGCTCAACGTGCAGGCTCTCGAAATCGGCATCAACTATGCCCGGGAGCACCTCACGAAGCAGGACCCGTATCGTGTCGAGTCGATGGATGGCACCGCGGGCAAGATCATGATCGACGGCAATACTGCTGCGGCTCTGGGCTCGATCTGTGGCGGTTGCTCGGTACTGACCTGGTACCCGATCACGCCTTCTTCGAGCCTCTGCGAGTCGATGATCAGCTATTTTAAGCAGCTGCGACACGATCCGCAGACGGGCAAGGCGAATTACGCCGTGGTGCAGGCCGAGGACGAGATTGCAGCGATCGGCATGGTCCTGGGCGCGGGCTGGGCGGGTGCGCGTGCGATGACGTCGACATCGGGGCCGGGAGTGTCGCTGATGGGTGAGTTTGCCGGGTTCAGCTACTATGCCGAGATTCCTGCGGTGGTCTGGAACATCCAGCGGATGGGGCCATCGACCGGCCTGCCCACCCGAACGGCTCAAAGCGACATTACCCAGGGCTATTTTCTGTCGCAGGGTGATACCAAGCACGTCTGCCTGTTCCCGGCGTCGATGGCTGAGTGCTTCGAATTCGGTCAGACCAGCTTTGACCTGGCCGAGCGCCTGCAGACGCTGGTGCTGGTTCTTTCCGACCTGGACCTGGGGATGAATCCCTGGATGACCGATCGTTTCGAATTCCCGAGCATCCCGTACGACAGGGGCAAGGTGCTCGATGCCGAGGCGCTGGAGCAGGTCGAGTCGTTCGGGCGCTATCGGGATGTGGACGGGGATGGAATCCCGTACCGCACGCTGCCCGGCACCCCGCATCCGATGGCGGCCTACTTCACCCGCGGCAGCGGGCATGACGAGAATGCGCGGTACACCGAAGACCCGGAGAAGTTCAAGGCGGGGCTGGACCGGCTGTCATCCAAGTGGGAGACCGCCCGAGAGCTGGTTCCTCAGCCAATCATCGACGAGGGTGATTATGGTCCTGCGAGTATTGGGCTGATCGCCTACGGCAGCACCGATGCGGCGATGGGCGAGGCCCGTGACTGGCTGGCGGCCGAGGGGGTGCCCACTCGATACTTGCGGGTGCGCGCGCTGCCCTTGACGTCGTCTGTCGAAGAGTTCATCGAGACGTGTGATGCGGTCTACGTCATCGAACAAAACCGGGACGCACAGCTGGCGGGGATCATCCGCAAGAAGTGGCCCCAGCTGGCGGCCAAGCTGCTGACGATCTTGCATTACGACGGGATGCCGGTCGACGCCAAGGCGATCGTCGATCCGATCGTCGCGGTGAAGGACCAGAGGAGTCGAATCCATGCCTAAGACCAACTTGCTGGGTCACGACCGGGCGGTGTACAAGGGTTCACCGACCACACTCTGCCAGGGTTGTGGGCACAACTCGGTCACCAATCACATCATCAAGGCGCTCTACGAGGCATCGGTCGACCCGTTCATGATGGCAAAGATGAGCGGTATCGGCTGCTCATCGAAAACCCCGGCCTATTTTCTGGGTCGATCCCATGGATTCAATGCGGTCCACGGACGGATGCCAGCCATCTCATTGGGCGCGAAGCTGGCCAATGCCGGCCTGCAGGTGCTTGGGGTCTCGGGTGATGGGGACACGGCCTCGATCGGGATCGGTCAGTTCTGCCACATGGTGCGGCGTAACGTCGACATGCTCTACATCATCGAGAACAATGGCGTGTATGGGCTGACCAAAGGCCAGTTCAGCGCCACGGCAGATGTTGGCGCGGAGCTCAAGTCTGGCGAGGTCAACGAGCTGGCGATGATCGACTGTTGCGGCTTGGCAATTCATCTCGGCGGCACGTTCGTCGCCCGCACGTTCTCGGGTGACGGCAAGCAGGTAGTGCCGCTGATCCAGGCAGGTTTGGCGCATCCCGGGACAGCGGTGATCGACATCATCAGTCCCTGTATCACGTTCAACAACCATCGGGGTGCGACCAAGAGCTACGACTGGGTCAACGAGCACAAGCAGCTACTGCACCAGGTGGACTATGTCCTCCCGCAGGAAGAGATCACGGCTGACTACGAGCCTGGGGAAATGGTCCAGATCGACCTACCCGATGGCTCACATCTTCAGCTGAAAAAGCTGGAGCGGGACTATGATCCGCGCAACCGCACTGCTGCGCTCGCCGTGCTGGGGCAGGCCGAGCAGGAGGAGGTCCTGCTGACCGGTCTGCTATACGTGGATACGAATAGCACTTCTTTCGGTAGTCGGCTTGGCTTGACGGATACGCCGCTGGCCAAGTTGACCGAGAAGGAGTTGCGGCCCTCGGCCGAGGCGCTGGCGGAGATTCTCGACACCTTTGCGTGATCCGAGCCTCGGGCTTTTCGCTCACCCAGCTATCGGAGTGAAAAGACGCAGCAGCAAACCTGGGCTGACCCTCTTTAAAGTAAGAAAGGTTAGCGATGATCGGGTTTGCCTCCGCATCAGGTCCCTACCCCTGAACGCGATCCCTTTGGATCACCGCTAACCCAATGGTTACCGGAACAGCGGGCCCATTAACTGATTAGTTAACAAGGGGGCAATAGCGCTCCTGGGCCAGTTTGGTTGGGTTTTTGAGCCACCGGGAGAGTATCTCCGATTAACTGATCAGTCAAGACATTTTTTGGGGGCGAATTAGCTTTGTCAGAACCGACCCGTTGGGGTAGATCGACGGACTGATGTCAGGACACTCGATTCTTGGGCTTATTGGGCTGGGCGTGCTGTCCTGCGCCCTTTTCTCGTCTTGGATGCTGACCTCGCTGCTGCGTGGCTGGGCAATGCGTGTCGGGTTCGTCGACAGGCCCAATCCGCAGAAGTTCCACCAAGGTGCAACTCCCTATGGTGGGGGGATCGCTATTTTCTGCGCTTTCTGGGGGACCTTGGGGTTGGGTTTGTGTGCGGCCTTGGTGCTTGAAAGCGCCAGCCCGAGCTGGCTGCCCGCTTCGGTGGGAGAGCACCTGCCCGGGTTGTATAGCCGGCTGCCGCAGCTGGGGGCTCTGCTGGCCGGCGGCGTGGTGATGCTCCTGCTCGGTCTTTGGGACGACAAGCACGGGCTGGGGCCGCTGCCGAAGCTGGCGACCGAGATCGGCGTTGGGCTGGCCATTGCGGCCTGTGGCATACGGGCAACGTTGTTCGTCGACTCGGTGGTCTACAGTTATGCGCTGACGGTGGGCTGGGTCGTCGTCGTGACCAATGCGATCAATCTGCTAGACAATATGGACGGCCTCTCGGCTGGCGTGGCGGCCTCGGCCTGCTGCATCTTCCTGTTGATTGCGGCGCAGTCGGGTCAGCTGTTCATCACCGCCGCATTACTGGCATTGATGGGCTCGCTGTTGGGCTACTTGCGATACAATTTCCCCCCGGCTTCGATTTTCATGGGAGACGCTGGTAGCCTGACGATCGGCTACCTGCTATCGACCTTGACGATCCTGGCCACGTATTACCAGAAGGGCAACGTGTACGCGGTGATCCTGCCGCTGCTGGTGATGGCCGTGCCGCTGTTCGACACCACCTCGGTGATTCTGCTGCGGCTGCGGCTGGGCAAGCCGATCTACATCGGCGACACGAATCACTTCTCTCACCGGCTCGTGCGGATGGGAATGAGTACGAGGCGAGCAGTGCTGACGATGTACTTGATGACTTTCTGTTCGGGGCTCGGTGCGGCGCTGTTGTATCAGGTGTCGGAACTGGGCGCCGTTTTGATCATGCTGCAGACGGTGTTGATCCTGGTGCTCGTGGGTCTCCTCGAGCATGAGAGTCGCGCTGGTCGCGAGCGGATGCAACCGAACGATGAGCAAGAAAGACCGCAAGAAAGCGAAACCCCGGCAGCCAGATCCGCCGCACAAGCAGACCCCCGAGAGACCTCCTGACGCGCTGGATCAGGTCGGCGTCGTGGCCGACTTCTTGATCCTGTTCTTCTTTTGTTTCTACTTGGTGGCCCGCCCGATGGTGCCCAGCGGCAATGTGGGTGGTGGTGGGGCGGTCTTTCCGGGTGCCGGGGGTTTGGGAACCGATGCGCTGCTGCAGGCCTTCGTCGTGACGGCCGCGTTGCTCTGGTTCCTGCGGTCGATTCTCGAGGGGGGCTTCGAGGTGGCGCTCTCGGGACTCGAAGTCCCTGGGCTGATATTCCTCGGTCTGGCCGGGCTGTCGGCCTGGCAAGCAGCGGACAGCTTCCATGCCTGGGTTCGCACCGGCTACTGGTTGGGAGACCTGTGCTGTTTCTGGCTCGCGTTGCAGTACGGACGGACCACCATTGGGGCCAGACTGCTCTTGCGGGTGGTGCTGGCCACCGCAGTGGTCGTTTCGGTGAACGGCCTGTATCAGCACTTCTGGGGTTTGGAGCAGATGCGCCGGGCCGGGCTGGGGATGATCCAGCAGATCCCGAAGGAGATGCGGGATCACTTCATGATCCGGCTGACGTCGAAGCGAATCTTTTCCACCTTCGTGTTGGCCAATGGGCTGGCAGGTTATCTGATCGTCCTGCTGCCGTTGTTGCTGGTGCAGGTGGTGCAGTGCTGGAACAGCCGGTGGCGCTACAGCAGCACGTTACTGGTCTGTGTCGCCGTGGGCGCGCTGCTGCTCTCCGGCTCCAAGGGCGGCATTCTGGCGCTGAGCGTGGCGCTTGCGCTGGGCTGTTTGATACGTCGGCGAGAGATTCTCGCACACCGCAAGGCTGCGCTGGCTGTTGCCCTGCTCGTGGCGCTCGGCGGGAGTGCGTTCTTGCTGACCGTCTACAAGGTCGGTCCGTTCGCCAAGCTCCGTTCGCGACTGGGAGACACGGTCCCCACGCGCAAGGTGCTGGGAGACACGGTCCGTGTGCGACTGGGTTACTGGAAGGCCAGCTGGAAGATCGCCCGGGACCACCCACTGCGAGGCGTCGGTCCGGACAACTTTGCCTCCTACTATCAGGGTTACCGCGACGCGAACGCCGGCCAGACGCAGCGGGCACACAACAACTACTTGCAGCTGGCGGCAGAGGTCGGATTTCCGGGCCTGCTCGCCTTTCTGCTGTTCTGGGTCCTGCTTGCTCGGCGAATGCTGTTTGGCCGCGGCTCGGAGGAGCTGGTGGACCCTCCACCCACCCGAAGAAGCCTCGGCTGGGGGGTGCACCAGGCGGGCTGGATTTATGCGGCAGTTTGCATTGCAGTCTTCGTCCTGTTGCGCGTTCTCGATGAGTCGCTCGACGGGCCCCAGGGGCGAGACGGCAAGCCGCTGGAGGGGGCGGCCTACTTGCTTGCCAGCCTGGTCTGGCTGGGAGTCGGGCCTGTTCTGGCGCCCCGTATGGAGCGGCTCACGCTGTGGGCGTTGGGGGTGGGTCTGGGGGCCTTCCTGCTGCACAGCATCGTCGATTTCGATCTGTATGTGATTGGCATCAGCGCGACGGTCTGGACCCTGGCTGGCCTGGCCTGCGCGATGCTCTCGATCGAGTGGGGGTTGCCTGTCAAGCGGGTCTGCCTGCCAATCTGGTCCCGTGCGCTGCTGGTGCTGCTCTGCCTGCCGTTGTTCTACCTGTTTTCCAATGAGTGGCTCTTGCGCAGCTATCGTGCCGAACGTCATCTTGCCGAGGCGGCGGAACAACTGAAGGAGCGCCGCGGCGGGCTGGCAATACACGAACTGGAGCAAGCCATCCTCGCGGTCCCCTGGAGCTACGGCAGCCAGTACGAGCTGGGACAGCTCTACATGCGCAGTTTCACGCGGGCCAAGGACTGGAAGAACGTCAAGGCCGGCTGGGTCTCGTTTGAGCGCGGCCGTGCGCTCCTGTTGCGCTGCACGAAGCTGAACAGGCGCCACGCCGGTGCGTACTATGAACTGGGTCAGGCCCACCAGCACCTGGCGACGGTTTATCTCCGTGATGCGACCAGTCTCGAGCAGGGCTCCGAGATCCGTGTCCGGCTCGAGCGGATCGGCCGCAAGTCGCAAGCCGATGCCCTCGAGTACTACCGCACCGCAATCACGCTGTATCCAGTCAAGCCGATGTACCACTACTTCCTGGCGCGGGCGCTGATGGCAGCCGACAAGCCCGAGCAGGCGCGAGCGGCCTATCGGCGGTCGCTTCAACTCCATGAGCAGCGGGGTCCGCGAGACTCTCTGAGGCTCCCGCCCAACGCAGTCGATCTGATCAAGGAAAACCTCGAGAACCGATGACAGCCACCACAACCATCCACCCCTTCTGCGGCTGCTACTACGACCCGTCCCGGGTCTGCCTCTCGGACGTGGTGACACAGCCGTACGACCGTTTCGACGACCAGATGAAGGCCGAGTGTCTCGCCCGCTCGCCGCACAACCTGGCTCACATACTCCTGCCTCAGGCAGACTATGGCGAGGTTCGGCCCACCTTCGACCGCTGGATCGGCGACGGGGTATTGCGGCGGGACCAGGCGCCGGGTTTTTACGGCTACGAGCAGCAGACCCAGGCCGGTCAACGCCGCCGCGGCGTGTTCGCTCTGGTCAGCGTGCTCCCTTATGGGGCGGGTGCGGTCCTCCCGCACGAGCGAACCCTCTCTCCACCACGAGAGGACCGTCTGCGGTACCTCGCGCAGACCGGGCTCAACGCCGGTTCTGTTTTTTTTGTCTACAACGACCCGGAGTATCGGGCCGAGCGCGTGCTCGATCGGGTGATGGACGGCACGCCGCCCCTGCTCGAGGCCGCCGACTACATGGGGGAGACGCATCGTGTCTGGCGGATCACCGAGTCCGACGATCAAGAGGTGATTCGCGCTGCGCTGGCGGGCAAGACGCTCTACATTGCCGATGGGCACCACCGCTACGAAGCGGCGCTGCAGCATGGTTCGTCCGACCGTCTGGGTACCCTGTTCAATATGGCGGGCGATCTGGCGATCTGGGCCACGCACCGCTTGGTGCGCGCCGAGACCGCGATCGACTCGGACGACCTGCGGGCCCGTCTGTCGGACGAGTTCGAGGTCCGGCCGGTCGAAGGCGACGTCGTGGTGGCACTCGAGGAGGCAGCGGGTGTGCGCTTCGTGCTGGTCTTGACGGACGGGACGTACCTGTTGCAGACTCGCGACCAGGCAGCCAGCGGTGCGCGGATTCCCGCCGAGGGTAGTGATCGCTGGAAGCAGCTCGACGTCAACATCCTGCAGCACCGTATCCTGACCCATCTGCTCGGGATCACCGCGGAGCAGATCGCGGCGCACGAGAAGATCGACTTCATGCGGGGCGAGGAAGCCGCGATCGCGGCGGTTGGCTCGGGAACGCACTCCGCCGCATTCCTCTTGCTGCCGACGCCGCTGGAAACGGTCACCACGCTGGCCAACCAGGGCGAGCGGATGCCGCAGAAGTCGACCGACTTCTATCCCAAGGTTCTTTCCGGGCTGGTGATGCACCAGCAACTCGAGACGACATGACTGACCACACCAAGCTGTTCATCCCCGGGCCGACAGAGGTCCGCCAGGAGATTCTGGATCGCTGTTCGGTGCCGATGTACGGCCACCGTAGCCAGGCCTGCTCGGAGCTATACCGGTCGATCACGCTCAAGCTGGGTCGTCTGCTGAACACGGCGGATCCGGTCTTGCTGGTGACCAGCTCGGCCTCCGGTTGCATGGAAGCCTGCATGCGTAATCTGGTTCAGCGTCGCGTGCTCAATATTGGCGGTGGGGCTTTTGCGCAGCGGTTCCATCTGATTGCCGAGGCTCTGGGCAAGCAAGCGGACCTGCTCGAGGTGCCCTTTGGTCAGGCCGTCCGACCGGCCGCGGTCGCCGAGGCCTTGGCCGAAGGCGACTACGACTGCGTGTCGATGGTCCTCAACGAGACCTCGACGGGCGTGGTCCATCCGGTGGCCGAGGTGGCCGCGATCGTCAAGCAGGATCCGAGCCGGATGATGGTCGTCGACGCGGTCAGTGGGATGGCGGCCGAGCGGATCGACTTCGCTGGTTGGCGGCTCGACGCCTGTCTGGCGGGAATCCAGAAGGCGTTTGCCTGTCCGCCGGGGATGACCGTGCTGGCTGTCAGCGAGGCGGCGCTCGAGCGCTCCACCCAGGTGCCCGACCGGGGCTGGTACTTCGATTTCCAGGTGCTGCTCAAGAGCCACAAGAAGCACCAGACGATCTCGACGCCTGTTCTGTCGCTGCTACCGGCGCTCGATCTGCAGCTAGACCACATCCTGTCAGAGGGCGCCGATGTTCGCTACCAGCGCCACCTGGCGATGGCCGAACTGGTACGGGACTGGGCTGCTCAGAAGTACGAGCTGTTTGCCGAGGAGGGGTATCGGTCGGTCACCGTCACCTGTATCGCCAACACGCGGGGGACCGACATCGGGGCGCTCAATCAGCAGCTCGTCGAGAAGCACGGCGCGGTTTTGGCCAATGGCTACGGGCCACTCAAGGACAAGACGTTTCGGATCGGGCACATGGGGGACCTGACGCCGACCGAGATCAGCGAGCTGCTGGGTTGGCTGGACCCGCTGGTTTGACCACGAGGATGGCCCGCACCTGTTTGCTGATCACGCTCTGGATGGCCTTGCCTGTCACCGCCGACGAGGTCCATCAGATGTTTCCTGTGCCGAGGGTCGGGGACAGCTGGAGCTACGATGTGTTGCGCCAGGTCAAAGGGCGGCGCAAGCCGGTGCTGGTCGCTCGTATGCTGGTGACCATCGGGGCGCGGGAGATGGTCAGCCTGGAGGGACGGCAGAACAACGCCTGGCGTTTCGATCGGACGTACTACCAGGCGGGCCAGAAGCCAGAGAAGACGCAGTTCTGGATGCGGCTGGTCCCGGCTGAGTTGAAGATCTTCACGGCTGTTGGGTTCGGCCCGAAGGTGGTTCGGCAGGTGGCCAGAGTGGACCTGGAAGCCGAGCCGGTGGTCGACACCCGCAAGCGATTCGCTTTCGCGATGACCGAGGCGCTATTGGAGCCCGTCATCGCCACCAGCCTCGGTCGCTCGCTGGAGCATTACGAAGCAGTGACCGAGAGCCGCACCACGATCAGCGTGCCGGCGGGTCGGTTCAAGGGGGCGTCCCTGTTCAGCTACAAACCGAAGGAGGGAGAGGCCCGCGCGCCGCGCTGGACGCAGGATGTCCTGGCGTTTTCCGCGAAGGCGGGGGTCGTGGAGTACCGAGGTTCGCAGGCTCGGGGTGGGGCTGCCGTGGAGGTGATGGCGCCGACCTGGGTTCGTTTGAAGAGGTTCAAGCGTCCCCGACTGAAGAAGTAGCCGAGCGGTTTCGTCCCGGCTGTCCTGAGCCCCAATACTGGCTGGGAGCGTCCGGAGTCTGGAGGGCGCGGGGCTCGGCCTCCTTGATTTTCCCCCGCCAGCTGGCATCCTCGGCCGTGCATGTCCGATGCTCCAGCCCGCCTCGACGCGCAGGTTTACATTCTCGCCGGCGCACGTTTCTTCGAGTCGGTGGCGGTGGGCGTGCTGATTCCGATCCTGCCTTCTCTTGTCGACCAGATCGATGGGGGCTTGTTCGGCGGCCTGAGCGTCGCTATGCGGGTCGGGCTGATCTTCGGCGTCTTCGGGCTGGTCACCACCGTGATCCAGTATCCAGCGGGCAGGCTGGTCGACCGACATCGACGGCCATTGCGCCAGCTGCTGTGCGGCATTGCGGGCTTCGTCCTGCTGACCTGGTCCCTGACGTTGATCACCAGCTACGCCGCCCTGCTGGTGCTGCGAGTGGCTCAGGCGATTGTTCTGGGAGTGATGATACCCGCATTATGGGCGCTGCTGGTGGGGCACACCCGCGCCGAGAATCGCGCTCTCGGGATCAGTCTTTACACCACGGTGCGACTGGCGGGATTTGCTATCGGCCCGCTGTTCGGCGGTCTGCTCAATGATCATTTCGGTTTTCGGCCGACGTTCTTGATCTGCGCGGGCCTCGGGGCTTTCTCGTTGTTGCTGCTGCTCGGGTGGGGGAGAGATGCGGCCCCCGAGAAGTCGGACCAGGAGTCGGGTCGCGGCGGACAGCCGGTGGAGTTCTGGGTCTTCTCCGCCGCCATCTTCTGCTTGATGTTCGGGTTGTCGATGATCATCTCACTGTTCCCGCACTACAAGCGGACGATGGAGGCCACCGACACTCAGCTGGCCCTGGTCTTCTCGGCGGTGGTCATCGTTCGGGTGTTGACTCAGCTGCCAATGGGCTGGTTGGCCGATCGCTACGGGCGAAAGCGCTTCATCGTGGGTGGGCTGTGCGTCCTGGCTCCTGCTTTGATCTGGACCGGCCTGGCGCGAGGTCTGTTCGGGTTGATTGCGTCGAGGGCGCTGCAAGGGCTGTGCTCGGCGTCGATCGTCGCGCCGCTGTATGCGTTGGCTGGTGACAAGAGCCCCAAGGGGCAGAGAGGACGCCAGATGGCGACGGTGACGATGGGTTTCACCGCAGGGATCGCGCTGGGGCCGCTGTTCTCGGGTTGGCTCGCGGGGCAGTCCATTCTCTTCCCGTTCGGAGTGGCTGCGGCCGGCAGCGTGGCGGTCGCGTTGGCCATCGGCCTGTTTGTCACCGAAGAGTCGGTTGACGTGATTTCCGCCGCTCCGTAAACTGCGAGCATGCTGACGTTCAGCGAGCGGGCGATCGGTGCGCTCAACACCTTCGGCAGGCGCCAGACCGGTGGCGATGTTTTGCGCATCGCGGTCGAAAAAGATGGCTGCGGCAGCGAGATGGGGTTTTTCCTCTACGTCTCCGACTGGCTGCCCAACGACCATGTTTATCCGTTCAGCGACTGCCTGGTCACCGTCGACCCGACGAGCGGCCGATTCCTGCAGAACACGATGGTCGACATCGAACCGGATGGTGGGCTGGAGTTGATCGCGACCCGCCGCCAGAAGACCGGCGGCTGCTCTTCCGGCGGCTGAAGCTCGGGAGGCTGCGGCGTGATCGCAGAACAGGAGTGGGTTCCCCCAACCCCGTTTACCTTGCCCGAGTTCGTCGATGAGGTTGTCCGTCGCGCCAAGCCGAGCGCCAAGAGCAAGTGCGATGGCTGTGGCGCCGCCTCCAGCTGCGCACTGAAAAAAGCGCTAGCCTCCGCCTGACGATTGGCGGTTGTCTGGCACGTGTCGCGGTGGGCCCGGCTAGCCAGACCCCGAGCGTTCCCGCGGGCTTATTTCACATCCCAGAGCAAGACCGTTCCATCCTCTCCGGCAGATGCGACGGCCCCGTCGCTCGGTGAGAAGTCGACGGCGTGCACACGCCCGTCGTGGCCGGTGAAAACGCGCTGCGCCTTGCCCGTGGCCAGGCTCCACACGCGGACCGAGCCATCCCAGCTACCGGAGGCGAGGCGCTTGCCGTCGGGTGAGAAGGCGACGCCGGTGACGCGCCCGCCATGGCCGGCCAGGGTCATGACCGATTTGCCGCTCTTGGCATCCCAGATGCGGATCGTCTTGTCCCAGGAGCTGGACGCGATCCGCCGGCCGTCGGGCGAGAAGCGGACACTCATGATCGGCCCGCTGTGCCCCTCGAGCCTGCGGAGGATCTTGCCTGCTTGCCAGAGCAGCACGATGCGGTCGCCCGCCCCGCTGGCCAGGGTCTTGCCGTCCGGGGAGAAGGCGACACTGGTGACGGTGCTCTTGTGCCCCTCGAGAGTGCTGATCAGCTTGGTCGTCCTGGCGTCCCACAGCCGCACCATCCGGTCGTAGCTGCCGGTCGCCACCTGGGTCCCGTCACGGGAATAGGCCAGAGCGTACACCTCGTGCCACTTCCACTTCAGCGAGAGCTTTCCGGTCACCGCGCCCCAGAGTCTGACCGTCTCGTCTTCGCTACCCGAGGCGAGAGTTTTGCCATCGGGTGACCAGGCCAGACAGCTGACCATTCGCTGGTGCCCGCTCAACGTGCGGGTGACTTTCTGGGTGGCAGCGTCCCAGACCAGAACACGGGTGTCCTTTCCGCCGGAGGCGATGTGAGCGCCGTCGGGGGAGTAAGCCACAGTCTGGACCTCGTTGGTGTGGCCGGGGAAGCGGAGCGTACACCGGAGGGCTGCGGGGTTCCACACCTCGACGCTGTTCTCGATGGAGGCCAGCGCGACCGGTGTTCCGTCGGCCCGAAAGGAGCAGAAATGAAAGTTGGGACCGGGGAAGGTCAGGCGATGGGCGAGCTTGCCCGTGTCGGGGCTCCAGACGACGATGTCCCGCAGTGCGCCGGAAATCAGCGCCTCACCCTTGGATGACCAGGCGATCGAGTCGATGCGTGTGGTGTGGCCGGTCAGCAGATGGGTTTGTTTATGGGCGCCGAGGTCCCAGATGCGGACGGTTTTGTCCCACCCCGCCGAAGCCAGCTTCCCATCGGGCGAGAAAGCCAGGGCACCGACGCAGAAGGTGTGCCCGGTGAGCGTTCGTGATGCGCCGCCGCGCCACAGCCGGATCGTCTTGTCGAAGCTCCCGGAGGCGAGGGTCTTGCTGTCGGGTGAAAAGGCCAGGGCGTGTACCGTCGAGGTGTGGGCGGTGAGCACGGCGGTGGTCTTGCCGGTGTCGGGGTCCCAGACCCGGACCTGTTTGTCCAGCCCGCCCGAGGCGACGCGCAACCCGTCCGGTGACCAGGCGACACAGAAGACGTACCGTTGATGGCCGGTCAGCAGATGGGTCTGCTTGAGGGTGGCGAGATCCCAGATGCGGACGGTCTTGTCCCAGCTGCCCGAGACCAGGCGTTTGCCGTCTGGGGAGAAGGCCATCCCATAGACCCAGCTGGTGTGGCCGCTCAGCTTGCCCAGCGGTTTGCCGCTGCGCAGATCCCAGAGGTGGATCCGCTGGCTCAGGCCAGCCAGCGCGATCACTGTTCTGTCCGGCGAGAAGGCTGCGGCCCGAACCTGGCCGTCCTGGCGCAGTCGGAGGGTTCCCAAGCGGCCGACGGCGCCCTGAGGAAGGGGGTCGCCCTGCCGGTCGCTGGGGCGCTCGGCATACAGCAGGCCGGGCGCCAGGAGCAT
>CAZANL010000055.1:0-13410 GCA_964486115.1 uncultured Planctomycetota bacterium | reverse complement strand
CAGGCTACCTCGCCGGCCAATCTCCGCTGTGTCACTTCGGGCTCGGGTCGGCCCAAGTGGTGGATCGGCTGACCGTGAGCTGGCCTTCCGGACGGCGCACGGTCCTGCGCAACGTCGCCACCAACCAGCGGCTTAAGCTCGTTGAGCCCAGTCGCTAGTCACCCTGGGGTCCAGTTAGGCAGCGGATCGTCTCACCCAGATCTCGCCGAGGCGTGCGTCTGATGGCTGTTTCTCCGCTAGCCGCAAGGTTTGGCCTCGCCACGGCCAGGCTGAGCAGCGACTGGCTGCCCGTTCGCTGGCTACATGCGATGGGACGTGCCGCCGCGCCGCTGATGTATCACCTGATCCCGCCGCTGCGACGCGCACTTCAGGACAACGCCCGACACCTGCTCGGTCCAGCCGCCAGCGTGGCACAGCGACGGCGGCTGGGAATCGCCGTGCTGGCCAACTTCGCCCGTTTCACCATCGAATTGCTGACCACCCACCGTGTCTTGCCGGTGGATGATCGGTTGTTCGAAGGGATGATTGGCCAACCGCACTACCGCCAGGCGGTGGCAGCCGGCAAGGGCGTCATCGCAGTCACGCTGCACCTGGGCAACTACGAGGCGGGACCGATGTTGCTGACCCGGCTGCACCAGCCGATCGCGCTGGTCTACAGCAGGGACCCGAGCGGCACGTTCGAACAGGCCCGCTCGCGCCGCCGCCAGGCACGCGGAATCGTCGAGATCGCGATCGATAAGTCTCCGTTCTTCGCGGTGGAAGCTCTCGCAACGCTGCGGAGCGGTGGCATGGTGCTGGCAGCTGCCGACGACGGCTTCGGCAGTGGCAGGGGCAAACTGTTCGATTTTCTGGGCGGGATGGCTCCCTTCCTGACCTGGCCGGCCAAGCTCTCGGTTTCGAGCGGCGCCCCCCTTCTGCCGTGCTTTATCGTCCGCCGCCCCAACGGCGAATATCAGCTAGAAATCGCCCCCCCGCTGTTCCCCCAAGCAGACACAGACGCGGTCGAGATGACCTCTCGCCTACTTCCCGTCTTCACCAACGTCCTCAGCCGGTTTCCCGAGCAGTGGCTCATCGTCCATCGTTACTGGAAACCAGATGAAGACTGAGCTGGACGTGGTGATCCTGGGAGGTGGGCTGGCCGGTCTGTGTCTGGCCCGCCTGTTGCGGCTAGAGCAACCGCAGCGCTCCGTGCTGACCCTCGACACGGGGAGCCCCGGTGGTCGCAAGGTGGGGGAGGCCCTGGTCGAGATCGGCGCCATGTTCCTCGACCGTAGACTCCAGCTGGGCTCCCTGCTCCGGCGAACTCAGCTGCCGAAAAACGGCCTCCGATTCTGGTTCGACGACGGAACCAACCTGCCGCTGACCGAAGCCAGCGAGGATGGACCGATGACCTTCGGGTACTGGCAGACGTTCCAGCTCGATCGTGACACGCTGGAACACTCGCTCCTCGAACTCAACCTTGCCTCGGGTGTGAACCATCTCTACGGAGTGCGAGAAATCTCGACGGCGCCTGGACACACAGTGCGCTTTACCCACGAAGGTCAGACGCGGGAGGTGACGGCGCGCTGGCTGGTCGACGCCTCGGGCGTCGCCGCGGTGCTGAGCCGACAGCGAGGACTGCTCACTGCGGATCATCGAGTCGACCACGGCGGATGCTGGGCCCGCTTCGCGAACTGGCGCTGCCCCGGCTGGCATCTCGAGGCACAGGGAGATCGTCGTCGAGTGATCGGCAAGCGACTGCTGTCGACCAACCACCTGATGCGAGAGGGTTATTGGATCTGGTGGATTCCTCTGGCCAGTGGACTGATGAGCGTCGGGCTGGTCTACGATCACGACCTGCTGGAAAGACCGCCCCGCACACTGGACAAGTTTATCGAGTTCCTCAGGCAGCACCGTCCGTGCAAGGAGTTGATGGCCGACGCAGACCCGGTCGACTTCGGCACCCTGACCCACTTCGCTCACCGCCCCCGGCATTACTTCGGCGAGGATCGAACAGCAGCGATCGGATTGGCTGGCGGGTTCGTCGATCCGTATTATTCCAGCGGGGTGGACTTCATCGCTCTAGGCTGCGAATTTCTTTGTGAGCTGATCCGAACCGACAACTGCGCCGAACGCCGCGAATCCTACAATCGGATGATGTCGGCTTACTACGAGCAATGCGTCCAGTTCGCCAGCGAGATGCAGACTTATGCCGCTCAGGCCCTCCGCGTGCCGATCTATCGCCGCGACATCCACCTGTACTGGAACCTCTACGCCTGGCCCTATTTCTCGCGAGATCTGCTGTCGCCCAGATTCATTCGCGCCTGGCTGTCGCTGGCCGAGGAGGGACGGCAGCGCAGCGGCTTTTTCCTGCGAGTGGCGCGCCAGGCCTACACCCACATCCCTGCGCGGAGCAATCGGGGCCAGTATACGTTCAATCAGCTGGGGTATCGGCTCGTGCCCTACCTCAACTTCGAACGTCAGATGGGACACCCCGTAGACCTCGAGCGAAGCCGCCGGCTCATGCGGGAAGCCGACGCGGGATGTCTGCTGGCGCTGATGGACGCCGTGTTCGACGGTGACCGCTCCCCGGTGCGACGCCCATTGTTCGAAGCCGCGCTGGCACGGATCGACGAGATCACCAACCTCCAGCAGGAGGATCCTTGGCCCGTCGTCTTCAGCATGCTCAGTGAGCAGCTGGGAAAGCGAATCGAGCCCGACGACTGGAGCGGACTCAGAGACCTACCGGGGTTTGGCGAGCTGCCGGTGCTCGAACGACTAGAAGATCTGGCGCCAATGGGGCCAACCTTGCAGCCGGGACGGGAGGACTGGACGTTCGATCACACGGCCTGGCCCATCGCACCGATCGACTGGCGCACCGTCTATGAGTACATGGAGCAGGCGGGCAGCGCGACAGTGGCGCGACTGTACCGCGCGGGTTAGTCATTTGGCCTGGCACGATCCGATTCCGGGTGACCTGGGACTGCCTTTCATCGGCCACATGCGTCAATTCAACGACGACCTGCTGGGTTGGCTGGAGCGTTACAGACGCCGTCACGGGCTGATCTTCAAAGCGCGGGTCTTCGGCGAGGTGACCGTTGCCCTGCTCGGGGCACAGGCCAATCGATTCGTTCTCTCCGAACAGGCGACCAGTTTCTCGAACCACGGCGGCTGGGGATCGACCCTGGGCACCCTGTTTCGCGGCGGTCTGATGCTCAAAGATGGAGAAGACCACAAGCGTCACCGACGGATATTGCAGGTCGCCTTTCGGCCCCAGGTCATGGCGGGCTACCTGGATCAGATGAGGCCGATCATCGAGAAACACGTCGCGGACTGGACCCGCCGAAGCTGGCTGCGGGCCTATCCGGCGGCTAAGGAGTTGACGCTGCAGATCGCGGCCAAGGTCTTCATCGGCGTCGACCTGGAACAGGATGTCAAGCGGATCAACCGTGCCTTCCTCGATCTGGTCAAGGGCTCCATCTCACTGGTTCGACTGGCCATCCCCGGTCTGCCCTACCAGCGCGCTTTGCTTGCCCGCCGCAAGCTGAGCGACTTCTTCGCCAAGGTGATCGGCGAACAGCGGGACGCACCGAACGCTGCCATGCTGGGACAGTTGATGTCGGCCGAGAGCGAGGAGGGAGAGAAGCTGAACCAACTGGAGATCATCGACCACTTGGTCTTTCTGATGATGGCCGCCCACGACACGACGACCAGCACACTGGCCAGCCTGCTCTACCGACTAGGCAGTAATCCGGAGTGGCAGGAACGCGCTCGCGCCGAGAGCCAGGCGATCGACGGACCGCTGACATACCACAGAATGGAGGAGCTCCGCACCCTCGACCTGGCGCTCAAGGAGACGCTGAGGCTGCATCCGCCTGTGACGATCTTGCCCAGGCGCTGCGTCGAGCCAGTCCAGTTCAATGGGTTTTCGCTTCCTGCGGGCACCCTGACCGCGTTGACGCCAGTCCACACTCATCGGATGGAGGAGTACTTTTCCGAGCCGGAGTCCTTCATGCCAGAGCGCTTCGAAACCAAACCAGCGCCCTACTCCTACCTGCCGTTCGGCGCCGGTTCCCACACCTGTGTCGGCCTGACGTTTGCCGAAATGGAGATCAAGCTGCTGATGCACACGCTGCTGCGCTCCCGCTCCTGGGAAACCGTCGAAGGCTACCGCCCGGCCTACAAGCAGGTGCCGATGAACACTCCGGCAGACGGACTGCCGATCCTGTTCCGCTAGGCCAGCCGAGCGCGGTGAACCGTCACAAGGAACTGCTACGGGTGACGCGATCCGCCCGGGCAATCTGCATGGCTACGACGCCGTCGGTCTACCCAGCTAGTCTTCCGGATTGACCTCGAGTGACTTGACCCGGGCGGTGATGGATAGCTCGTGTCTGGCGTCCACCAGGGTCATCCGCTGGGGGATGAAGGCCCCCTCCTGACGGATGTAGTCGCCATAGGTCAAGGTGCCTCCTTCCTCGAGAGTCCCCGAGAGCACACGCAGCGTGCGTGGCGCCAGTTTCCAGACGATCTCGGCGCCGCTCTCCACTCGGGTGTGAACCCACAGTCCACGCCGTTTCCTCACGACCCGGGTGGTCGGTCCAAGAGTACCGGGGAGGAACATTGCCTCCCGAGCATCGAAAAACGTGGAAAAGCGGGGATAGAGGCTCTTGAATTTGGCGACCGGGCCACGGTCCTTGGTCGGGGAGTCACCTTCGGGGTCGATCTCGATCGAGAAACGAGTCTGGGTCAGTTCGATGTCGAAGACGTAGCGCGTCGTGATGATCAGATCCTTGAACGCGGTCATCCGCATCGTGCCCAGGGATTGCCAGCTGAAGACACCCTCGAAGGATCCCTCCCGGTCGGGGTCTTGATAATCCAACGCCAACTCGGCGTAGAGTGTCTTGGCCGGGGCGGTTCGCTGTCTCAAAACGGTGACGATCTGCTCGTCCGACAGCTCACCGAGATCCGGAAACGAAACCCTGCCCTGCGGAAACCTGCAGGCCGCCAGCAGCGGCAGCAGGAGTACCAGACACATACGCTTGCCTTGCATCAGTCCCGCGATTATAACCTCCCGACCGATGAGATCCGTCATTGCTCTTCTCGTTCTCTTGACCGGGTGCGCCACCCACCTCCCACGAGAGCAAGCCAGCGAGCTCCTCGCGCAGCTGGCCCAGCGCTACAAGACGTTGGACGTTCAGGGTTTGGCCGCGCTATATGCCGAGGGCGAGGACCCGATGGCAGACGATCTGAGGCGCTTCAATCAGGTGGATCAGGCCAAGTTCGTCCTGGATGGCCTTCGTCAGACCGAAGACGGCTTGCTAGCGCTAGGTTGGCTACGGCTCTACGCCATTCAACGCAACGGGATCCGCCTACAGATCCAGTCCCGGCACGAGCTGCGGATAGCCCGTGACGACATGGGTCAGTGGAAGATTCTGCAGCACCGGATCGTGGACCGCCTGCAGACAAGGGGGCGGGATGTTCAGTTCGTCGAGCGGACACAGGCCGTTGGACTGGCTGCGGTGCACCGGCCGCACACGCCGATCGGCGAGGGGACACCGATTATCCCGGGCAACTTCTCGGGCGCCGGGGCCAGCGCTGGAGACATCGACGGCGACGGTGATCTTGATCTGGTGGTTGGAGACGGGCAGCGCTGCCGGCTGTATCGCAACGAGGGGACAGGTCGCTTCACTGAGATCAGCAATGAGGCCTGGAAAAAGAATATCGCCAAGGTCCGCGGCGCCTACTTCTTCGACTACGACGACGACGGCCGGCTCGACATTCTGTTCACGCGAGTCGAACTGCCGCTCGTCCTTTTGCGAAACATCGACGGAAAACGGTTCGAGGACGTCTCGCATGCGGTCGCGGCAGCGCCAATCGGCCAGTGCGAGTCGGCCGCCTTCGCTGACCTGGATGGTGACGGAGACCTGGACATTTATCTGGTCTACTACGGCGACTTCGAGAAGGGCGGGTGGGCGTATCCGATCTACCAGAGTACTGACGGAGAACCGAGCGCGGTACTGCGCAATGACCGCGGTTCGTTCGCCCTGCTGCCGACCAAAACCCTGACGCCGCCAGGCTGGGGCGGGGGCGTGTCGCTCGCCGACTATGATGGGGCTGGGGACCGGGACCTCTACCTGGTCAACGACTTCGGCAACAACCACCTGCTGCGCAATGACGGCGGATGGAAATTCACCGACGTCAGCGAGCAGGCTGGCGTTAAAGACCAGGGCCTGGGCATGAGTTCCGCCTTCGGCGACTACGACGGAGACGGCCGTCTCGACATTTATGTGGCCAACATGTTCAGTAGCGCTCGGTGGGTTTTCGAGGGCGATGATTTTCCGCTGCCGCTGATCGCCGACCTGATGCGGCAGCGTGACCTGGTCAAGCAAGAGATGCGCAAGGTGACCCGCGGCAACAGCCTGTACCACAACGAGGGGAACGGCACGTTCAAGCAGGTCGCGGCAAATCTAGGAGTGGAGCGCGCAGACTGGTCTTGGGGAGCCAACTTCCTGGATTACGACAATGATGGCGACCTGGACATCTACAGTCCGAACGGTTTCATCACGGGGCCCAGTGCCCCCGACCAGTGAGCAGCCTTCTTTCGCAGTTTCGGTCGAAACTGGTTCGAGTTCAGCAAGCAGCCGAAGACCTTCAATCTGGGGCTGCTGTCCCTCTCAGGGCACGAGCGCAACGCACTTTTTCGCAACGACGGCTGCCGGTTCGTGCCGGTCGGGTACGTCAGCGGAGCGGCCAGTCCCTATGATAGTCGGGGATTCGTTGCCGCAGACTTCGATCGGGATGGCGATCTCGACATCTTCCTGGTCAACAACAACCAACCCTCCCAGTACTTCGAGAACCGCGCCTCGGCGACAAGACACTGGGTCGTGGTCCAGCTACGTGGTACGCGCAGTAACAGCCACGGCATCGGCGCCCGTGTCACCCTGACAGCCAACGGCAAGACACAGGTTCGCGAAATCCACCTCGGTTCGGGCTATCTGTCCAGTCCGGCCCCTGAAGCGCACTTCGGACTGGGGGAAGCCCGAACAATCGAGAAGCTCACGATTCGCTGGCCGAGCGGACTGCGACAGACGCTCGAGCGCCAGGCGGTCAACCAGGTGCTGATCGTTACCGAGAAATAGTGCCCTTCTGCCCCAGCTGGAACAACAGCTTGTCGTCCGACTCTCCAGCTATTGCCTCTCGAGTACTATCAGACAGCGAATGCCTAGGAGGTGCTTGCGCACGAACTGGGGAATCAACCGTTCGCACCACAGCAGACAGCGAAGCAGGGGCGCAAACAGATAGCTCGCGTAGTTGAACCCCCCGGAGGCGGGGTAGGCTATTGAGTCGAAGCACTCCAGGCGAGCGAGCTTCAGCTGTGGAAACTCCGCCTCGAACCGGGAACGGTGCTTGCTCAGGCACAACCAAGGCAGGGCGCCGTTGGCCCAGTTGAAGTCCTCCACCTCGGGCCGTGGGCCCCACGGATCGTCCGAGAGCACGCAAGCCTCATGGTGCAGAAAGCGATAGAGCAGATAGCCCCAGGCGCTGATGTGTGGCTCGATCAGGACCAGTCGCCCACCTGGTGCCAGCACACGAACCACCTCCCGAAAGAAGCGCAACGGGTCGGTCAGGTGGTGCAGCACATCCTGACCGATGAGATTGCGCAGGGCGCCATCTCGAATGGGCAAGAAGTGCGCATCCGCCATCAGGTCGACCCACGGAGTCTGAAACACGTCCGTGCTGACCAGTCCGGCATCCCCCCCCTTCTGCGCGAGCCACTCGGAGAAGAACCCGCCGCCAGCCCCGATCTCGATCGTCGGGCCACCGTCTGTGAGTTGCTCCAGGATTTTCTCGAAATAGCCGTGATAGATCCGGCGCAAGATCGGTTTTCGGTCCCAGACCTCACGCTGGGCCAAGATTTCCTGATCATAGGGGATATCAACCGCTTTCACGCAAACCACGTTATCATGCGGGCGAGACGGCTGTGTTCTCGAAAAATGTCGATGCGCGAGCCATGCTTTCGCTGCCGAGCGTCATCTTCACTTCTTCGCAGAGTTCAGAGTGTAGACGTGGAGTTGCCACACCCCAGGCTTTCCTAGGATCGCCACCTTGCGGTACGTACCGGCCGACATCTGCTCCTCGAAAACGTCCGCTGCCTCTTTGCTGAGGACGGCATCCCGAATCCCGTACCTTTCGATCAACAGCGGAGCCGGGGCATAGTGCGGAAACGGCAGGTACAACACGGCCGGCCGCTCCAGCCTCCAGCCGATCCACGTCGCGTTGTCGGACAGAACCGGCGTCCGCTGCGTGGACAGCAACCCTCCCTCGTTGTCATGGAGTTCCTGGAAGGAGTCCGGCACATTCACGGTGAAATTGGCGCTCGATGCGACGTGTCGCGTATGCCGCGCGTAGGTGACCAGGAACACCAGGAACAGCAGCACCACTGCCCTGCGCGCTGCCACGGGAGCATAGCGCAGCACGACCGCACCATAGAAGACGGACACCGCCATCAGCGAAAGTGAGTGGCGCCGGCTGAAGTACCATTCGAAGGGACCGCGACCCTCGTGGGTCGCGAAGCCCAAAATCAAGGCCACCGCGTAGATCCCCGGCGCCACCAGTAGACGTGACTTCTCCCCGCGCGCCGCAGCGAAGAAGACCCAGGCAAAGGCCAGGAAGGCTGGAATCAAGATCAGACCGTTCACGTGGAACAGGGACTGGCTCGATACGGGATCCAGGGCTACCCCTAGCCCCTTCCAAAAGTGCAGCGGTCGGGCAAGCCAGTTAGCGTCGACCTGGGGCCGTTCGAATCCTACGGTGGCGCGGAAGAAGTTGTACTGCAGGGAGTGAAGGGGCGTGCCGAAGACCATCCAGTCGCGGATGATGTAACCCGCAGTGGGCAGGATCGCACCGCTGAGCAGGGCGGTCCATGCCGCCTTCGGAATGCCTCGCGTCCAGGCGAATGCAACGATCCAGGCTGCCAGGAGGAAGAATCCCTCGATCCTCGTCGTGCAACCCAGACCCAGAATCAGACCCGCCAGAAAGACCCGTCGGAGTGTGAAGCCGGACCGACCATTCAGCGCAGGCCCCGCGAGGACCCAGGAAGACGCCAGGACGATGGTGTGGAACAAGAAGTCCGCGTACGGCAGACAGTGCCAGAACAGCAGCTCGGGATGTAGCAGCCACAACCCTACCAACAGGCCGCCGCCCCAGCCGATGTCCAGCACACTCTCGCGAGACTCTCGGGGAGGAAGGAGCAGAGCCCAGAGGATGGCGGTGGAGAGGACGTGCAGAACGCTGACGAGCAGGCGGTGGGCCAGCAACGGGTCTCCTCCGGTGAGACGCGCCAGCAGCCCAAGGGGCAGGAGATACCCCAGGTACCCCATATCAAACGGCACGGGGAAGCTGGTGCGCGTGTGCAGCGGGTCCACCGTGGTGTTCCCCTCGAAACGCCACGAAGCAGCGAAACTTCTAGCATTGTCGAGAAAGTACGAGCCGTCCTGGACTGGAAACTGCACCTGCCAGGAAAGCGTCAACCGAGCGGCCACGCCGACGAGCACGATGAGGATGACAAAGGCAAGGCGCGCGCGGCGCTCGAGTGCCTGGATCTGGGGGAGCTTCATCCGCTAATCCCCGTACCACGAGGCCAAGTCGTCGTCAAGTCCGGCTCCTCACGATGTAAGTCGCGCTACCTGATGCTGTTGCTAGGAACGCACCGCCCTCCGCACCAGACTCCGATCACGCTAATCCTCAGGGGTCTCACGGGTGCCACCCAGCTCCGGTGGCGCGGTTAGGCGCGATGGCTCCGTCTCCAGTTTGAGCAGCCAGTATGCATGCCAGCACATCCGCAGCATGACCAGCGCGTTGCGAAATCGCTTACCCATCTTGGAGCGTCCGGTGACCCGCTCCAGATAGTGAACCGGCAGCTCACAGATCTTCAGGTTCCGATACGCCGCCCCGAAGAGCCAGTCGAAATCGCCCCAGACATCCACGCTCCTCAGGTCCGTGCGGGCGGCGACAATCTTCGGATAGTCTCTGGCCCAGAGCATCTTGGTTCCGCACAGCGAGTCACTGATCGGCTGCTCCATCAAGTAGGAGATCAGCGCGGCGAACATCTGGTTACCCGCGAGGTTCATCGTGCGCATAGAGTCCTTCTCCAGCGGGTAGACCAGCCGCGTACCGTTGATGAACTCCCCCCGCCCCTCAACGAGTCCGGCGTAGAACTCGGGCAGTGCCTCGGGCATCACTGTCATGTCCGCGTCGAGGATCGTGTACACGTCGCCGGTCGCCGATTCGAGACCGGCGCGGACAGCTGCGCCTTTCCCTTCACCCGGCCCATCGACCAGCCGGATAGTCCTCTCCGGATAGCGCTCGATCGCCCGACTCACCTCCTTGGCCGTCTCATCGGTCGAACGGTCATCGACAAATATCAACTCCGTACCGATACCCATCTCGGGGACGCGCCGAGCCACGTCGGCGACATTGCCCTCCTCGTTCTTACACGGCACAACGACGCTCACCCGGTAGTCGGAGGCGTCTCTGGTGGGAGGTTCGCAGCGAACCACCTGATAGTGCATCAGACACAGCCGGCTCAGCCCGGGAGTCTTGGCCAGGATTCGGTTACAAAACCGGGTGAGCAACGGCATATACTTGGGCAACAGACAAAATCTGCCGCTCACCACGGTCTCCAACCCCGACAGGCGGATGATCCGCTCCAGGGTCGCCGGCGTGAACCAGTTGCGATAGGGAGGCTCGAGTATCAACGACAGCTTGCCGGCCAAACGCAGCATGGGGTGCCACAGCGCTCCGAACGAGGTGATGATGATTCGCGTGTCCTCGTGGCAACACGACCGCAAAGCCTTGAACAGAGCCAGCAGATCGACAGCGAGATCTGCCACCTGGTTGAGGATAACGAAGTCGAACTGCAGGCCCAGCGAATCGACCTCCACAGGATCCATGCAGTGGAAGGTCAGCTCGGGATGCAGCTGGCGAGCCGTCTCGACCAGCTGGGAACTGATCTCAACACCCACGCCGTGGGCGGGAGAAACGCCGCTCAACAGTGTTCCTGTCCGACAGTGGATCTCGAGCACTCTTTGGCCTGCCGGAATCCGGCGGGCAAAGAACGCGTGCACCTGACGGTGGTAGTACAGGTTCTTGCGTGTCCAGCGCTCGAGGTCCGGACCGATCCGGTCGAAGAACTCCCGGAGTTCGTCGTTCTTGCCCTGCAGAAAATCAGCGCGATCGTCCGGTGGGGGGGCGACCCCATCCTCCACCTCCGGGGTTTCGTGCAGCATCCGGCCTACCGGATTGCTCTGCCAGCTCGCGGGCTGTACGGCTCGGGGGCGCACCCCAGCTCGCGGCGGCTGGCCTGCTTGATCGACACTCGCCTGAGCATGACCTTCAGGTCCGCGAACTCATCGCTCACAGCCAGCGATACGGGCCAGACTGAATGGCGATATTGCATTCGCCCAGACTTTATTCTGATGTCCACGAACGTTGGACTCTCGATGTGGAAGATGCGTGTACAGGATCGTATCCGCAGAAAAATCGTTCTCACTGAGAGGATAGCAGCACACTGGTAGGCGGTCAACTCGACTGCACGGTTCCTCGGATGCGATCCGCTTCCCAGATGGCAGCAGTCCCTTACGCATCGGCCGAGCCGACTCTGCCAGGTAATCGGCCACGGTCTGCATTCAAGGACGTGTCTGCTCGGGCTGCTCCGACAGGATATAATTCTTGGTTGGACTCGTCGGGAACGGCAGCCGAGCCGTCATCTCCAGCAGCCCGGACACGGCGGTCAGGGGCGATGTGTTCGCTTCAGATCGTTTGTGCTGGATTCCGCGACGGGTCGAGGTCAAGCTGTTACGTTTGGGTCGTCGAAGCATCGTAGGAGGCAACCTTGTCAGTAGCGATCGTAACGGGGTCCGGGGGACTGATCGGCAGCGAGAGTGCGCGTCTGTTTCACGAGAAGGGGTTGCATGTGGTTGGGATCGACAACGACATGCGTCGCTACTTCTTTGGCGCCGAGGCATCGACTGCATGGAGTGTTCAATCCCTTGAAAAGGAGTTGAACAACTACTCTCACGAGGGAATCGACATTCGCGATGATGTCGAAGTGGAGCGGGTGTTCCAGCAGTACGGGAAGAGCATCTCCGTCGTCGTGCATACCGCCGCGCAACCGAGTCACGACTGGGCGGCACGTGAACCGGTCACCGACTTCACGATCAACGCCAACGGCACGCTGGTGTTGCTCGAAGCGGTCCGAAAACACTGTCCCGATTCGGTGTTCATCTTTGTCTCTACCAACAAGGTCTATGGCGACACGCCCAACCGGCTTCCCCTCCTGGAGCAACAGACGCGCTGGGAGATCGATCCGGCGCACCCCTTCGCGGAGCACGGAATCGACGAGTCGATGTCGATCGACCAGTCGAAACACAGCCTATTCGGTGCCAGCAAGGCTGCGGCGGATCTGCTGGTCCAGGAATACGGGCGCTACTTCGGCATCAAATCAGCCATCTTTCGCGGGGGGTGTCTCACCGGACCGGCGCATTCCGGCGCCGAACTGCACGGATTTCTGGCCTACCTGGTCAAGTGCGTCCTCGAGGAGCGGCCGTACACCATCTTTGGCTACCAAGGCAAGCAGGTGCGGGACAACATTCACTCTCACGATCTGGTGAGCGCGTTCTGGCATTTTTTCGAGAAGCCGCGCGTCGCCGCGGTCTACAACATTGGCGGCTCTCGTCACAGTAACTGCTCGATGCAAGAGGCGATCGCCGATGCGGAGCAGCTGTGCGACCGGGAGTTGAATTATTCGCTCTCCGACGAGGCTCGCTCCGGCGACCACATCTGGTGGATCAGCGACGTACGGAAGTTCCAGAACCACTACTCGTCCTGGAATTACGCCTATGACCACAAGAAGATAATCGGAGAGATCGTCGATGTTCTCCGGCAGAGGTCACAGCCATGAAGCGCTCACGGTAATTCCCGGCGCACAACGCGTCAGCGTTCTTCTGTATCGAACGACGACTCCTCCGTCTCCTCTCGCTGATCCTCCTGGATGCGGAGGGAGCGTTTCCGGTCCTCGAGAAAGCGAACGAGGTTGCTGTCGATCGCGACGTAAAAACCGGAGGCATCGCGCGGAATCACCCCGACCTGAGGTGGCATTGCGAGAATGCCGTGTTCGTCGAAGTCGAGCCGAGCCAGCTCGAGCGTCTCCTCCCCGAGCGCGATGTTTATCGCATCCAGCTGCCGAAACGCGCCTGTCAGGGGCAGGGCAGCGCGCAGGATCAGCCGAAAAAAGTTGCTGTCCCAGTAGGTGTAATAGAGACGAGTCCAGTTCCCGACCTTGAGGATCAGGTCCGGGGATCCGAGTCCGGCCAGTGTTTCGTGCAATGTCGACTGGCCGCGTTCGAGGTGGGTCGCCTTCCACACCGACCC
>CAZANL010000054.1:10072-13434 GCA_964486115.1 uncultured Planctomycetota bacterium | reverse complement strand
ATCACGTGTTCCGCCGCTGGAACGCGGTTGACGATCTCCTGAATCGCGACGATCTCCTCTCCGGACAGCACCTGGTCGACCTGCGTGGTGTAGGTCTTTCCGGTCTGTTCGATGATTTTCAGTTCTTCTGCGCGTGTCGGGTAGCTGACCTGGATCTTGAAGAAGAATCGGTCCTGTTGTGCCTCGGGCAGCGGGTAGGTGCCTTCCTGCTCGATCGGGTTTTGGGTCGCGAGGACGAAGAACGGCTCTTGTAGCGCATGACGCTCGCCACCGATCGTGACCTGGTGTTCCTGCATGGCTTCGAGCAGCGCGGCCTGGGTCTTGGGTGGGGTCCGGTTGATTTCGTCGGCAAGAATGATGTTCGCAAAGATCGGGCCCTTGAGAAACTTGAACTCACGAGATCCGGTCGACTTGTTTTCCTGGATCACTTCCGTGCCGGTGATGTCGGAGGGCATCAGGTCGGGTGTGAACTGAATTCGGTTGAATGACAAGGAGAGCCCCCTGGCCATTGTCGAGACCATCAGGGTTTTGGCCAGGCCAGGTACGCCTTCGAGGATGCAGTGCCCGCGGGCGAAGATGGCGATCAGCATCTGCTCGATGACGTGGTCCTGTCCAACGATCACCTTGCTCATCTCTTGCTTGATTTTCTGCTGCGCAGAGACCAGCTGGTCGACCGCCGCGATCTCGTCATGTTTCAGTTTTTCGTCAGCCACGGGTTGGTTCCTTTCCTCGTCTTGCTGTGAGCTGGATTGTCCTATCGGTGGAAAATGGGTAGGTTTCGGTAGGGCATGGCCAGGATGACCACGGCCAGTGATGTGCCGTAGACAGGACCCGTGCCCCAACCGCTTCCGTTCCAGTGGTTGCCCTGGCGGAAGGATGTTGTCAGCACCGACTGGCGCATCTTGGGGTAGAACTGGGTCCAGCTCTTCTGGCCCTTGATGTACATCACCTGGGTCCAGTAGAAGTTGGTGTAAAAGAAGAACTGCCCCTTGTAAGGGTTTTCTCCGAACTTGGCCTTGAGGTAGGCAATCATCTTCAGCGCGATCGGGCTGTCGTACGCACCCGCGCTGTACATGCAAGCGACAGCTGCGGCGGTGATCGCTGGTCGGCTGGTGCCTCGGTTGCGTGCGCTGTAGCAGATGCCTCCGTCGCCCATCTGGCAGATTTTCAGGTAGTTGACGGCCTTCTTGATCACCGGGTCCGGAACGTAGATGCCGGCATTGCGGGCGGCCCGGAGGCCCTGCATCTGCGTGACAGTCACCGAGCCTTCATCGCTCCGGCTGTCCGGTCCGTAATACCAGCCACCCTTGTCGCTCTGGGCCTTCACGGTCAGCTGTACCGCCTTGTCCAGGCATTTCTTGATCTGTTTCTGTAACCGGCGGTCGGCACAGCCGCCGTAGATCGTGCCCAGGAACAGCAGTGCGAAGCCGTGTCCATACATCGAGCGCTGTTCGCCTGGCCCGGAGATCAACCCGCGGGGGTTCTGGTGCTTTAGCAGGTACAAGACACCCTTGCGTACGGCAGCTGCCTGGGGGCCCCGGGTTGGCGTACTGCCGGCCGCTGCAAGTGCCAGGCAGGCCAGCGAGGTCATCGCCGTAGGATAGCCGGCGCCGGCGCCGGCGGTCCAGGAACCGTCAGAGCGCTGCATCGATTTCAGGTAGTGAACACCGGCACGAATGGCCTTGACGGTCTCTGGCGTGACCATTCTGGGGTATCGCGAGACGGTGATCGGATCCTCGGCTCGCGAGATGTCCGGCTGCGTCGTGAGAATCGCTCCGAAGAGGAGCATGATGGTGGCGTATCGCATGCCTCTAGTCCGTTTCATGATGGGCCGTGGGTGCATGGGTCACTTGGTGCTGCGGTAGGTTTGAAGGCCGTTCTGGACCGGTATGAACAGGTAACCGCCGTAGGCGAAGCAGCGGTGGAGCTGCGGTCGGGTCGTGGACCTGGTAGACACTCTTTTTGTGCTGGTGGGGAGAGAAGACTGGAGCTTCCCCTCGGCGAATATTTGAGTCCTGTTGTAGCTCGAGTTGACCGAGTAGCTAGAGAATACGACTCCGCCGTTGGTCATCGGTTGGAGGTCGAAGTAATACGGGTAGTACAGATTGGCGAACTGGCTGGTTCGCCAGAGCAGCTTCTTCCGCTTGATGTCGAAGGCGCCGATCCAGGGCGAGACCTGAGGAGTGCGGCGGGACAGCGAGGGCACGGTGAGCAGGTAGAGGTTGCTGCCGGCGACCTTGGCCTGTACCACCCGCCGAGATCCAAGCGTCCCTGACATCACTCGCCGGCCTGAGTCCCCGGCGAGCACGTCGAATCGACTGCCGGTGGCCAGCAGTACCTTGTCACCAGTCAGCGCGAACACCTCTTGGATCGGGTCGCGATGGACCTCCCAGACAACAATGCCCTTTATCGGGTCATAGCCTCTCAGGGTTCGCTCGGACGCGAGGTAGAGTATTCCGTTTGGTCCGAGCTTGTTGGTCAAGTGGACCAACGGTTGATCGAGCGGCTTGTTGGACTCCAGCTTGCCGGAGATCTCGTCCCAGCGCCACAGCTGGTATTTCTTGTCCTCTTTGCGGCCGACAGCGGCAAGCACGAGGACCTTGCCCTGGGTCACGTAGATCCGGCCAGACCGCATCTGGTCGATCTTCATCTGCCACAGCAGCTCACGATCCTGGCTGCGGAACGCAGACACTGTCCCTCCGGGGGAGAGGGTGTAGACGCGATCCAATGTGACAGCTACGCGCAGCATCAGTGGTGGGCGAGTGATTCCCCTGGGCTGGGTCTTCTGCGTCGAGTAGCCATAGGGCTGGTCAGCGGCAATCTTGATCTCCCACCGGAGGGTCCCATGGGTCAGGTGGACACCTTGAAGCCGATTGCCATGCACCACCACCGCGCGGTTCAGCGAGCGGAAGACGCGTGTTCGCGGTACCTCCCGCAGGATGTTTCCCACCGAGGAGAATCGATGGGAGCCGGTGTTGATGGATATGGGCGAGTTGATCCGGTTGGTGCGCCAGAGAATGTCCCAGTTCTTGAGGCTGCGAGCCTCGACCCGCGAGTCGGCCCAGATAAAGATCATTTGATCCGCGGGGAACACGTCGATCACGTGACTTGCACGGTAGTTGATCTGGCCGTCTTCGGATTGGCCAGAGAGCTTGGGCTTGTTGGTGGCTGAGACCGGGTAGCGAGTCCAGTGCCAGGAGGCCCTCTTGGGAGGCATGCTGTGAGGCTTGAATCCCTCGGAGCGCCGCACTCTGTTGAAGTAGTCCAGGCCATTCTTGGGCTGGCGCGATACGTCACCGGGCTTATTGACGTCTTTATTGCCGGGTTTTTTGACGTCTTTATTGCCGGGTTTTTTGTCGGGC
>CAZANL010000054.1:5497-9972 GCA_964486115.1 uncultured Planctomycetota bacterium | reverse complement strand
GACGTCTTTATTGCCGGGTTTTTTGACGTCTTTATTGCCGGGTTTTTTGTCGGGCGTTTTGACGTCTTTATTGCCGGGTTTTTTGTCGGGCGTTTTGTCGTCTTTATTGCCGGGCTTTTTGGGGGGCGCCGCCCAGCGAATCTGGAGTTGCTCGAGCGTCGTTGGCGGCCAGGGCACCCTGGCATAGTGGTCGCGAATCTGGGCCAGGAAGCCGAGTGAGCGTCCGGGGAAGTCATTGCGCTTGTTGTACTCGACCAGGCGCCAGAGGCAGCCTAGCGCGGCGGGTGTGCCTGGGTAGCGCTTGAGAATCTCGCGGTAGTGCGAAAACGCGGACGTCTCCTGCTTCTGCTGCTTCTCCAGCCAGTACGCGTGGATCCATCCGAGTAACGCCCGGTCCGGAGACCGCGGAACGCGGGACAATAGCTGGGTGATGTGGGCCGGAGTGCCGATCGCCAACGCCGCCTTACGCAGCGAATGATCCACCCGGCCGACCTGGTGCAGGCGCCGTTGGAGCTGCTCGATCGCTTCATTCAGCAGCACGTTCAGATTTACCACTCGCCGCTCTTCTATTTCGACGGACTGGCCCGAATACTTGGCGCGAAGCTCGAGGTATAGCTTGAGCGCTTTCCGGTACTCCTTGCGCTGCTCGTGGCTTCTCGCAAGGAGCAGCTTGAGCGATGCCTGCTGTTGTTTGCCGGCATACTTCAGCGCCAGCGCGATGTACTTCGAGTCCCGGGTGACACGGTTCAACTCTTTCGCCAGATCGACGATGCCTTCCTGGGCGGTTAGCTTGTAGCCGACGTCCTTTTTCTCCACGGCAGCCTTGTAGAGCCGGAGATAGTCGGTCAATGCCCTCTTTGGCCGATCGAACTCCTGGTAATGCTCGGCTCGCCTGGTGATCAAGCCCAGGTCGTCCGGGTTTTTCGTCAGCTTGGCGGTGATCTCGCTGAGCAGGCGTTGCTGCAAGCCCTTGGAATAGAAGGCGACCACGCCATCCGAGTGGCCTGAAACGAGGATCCCTGGCGCAGCCAAGATCAGGTTGCCCATCTGGGGGGTCGTCTCTTCCCTGCTGCTGCCGGCACCGAACAATTCTGCTGACGAGAGCTGGTCCTGGAGTTTCATCGTGTCCAGCTGAAGTACAGTCAGCCCCTTGGCGGTGGGGATGTACATCTCACTGTCGGTCAAGGCCGGGCGCCCTGTGACAGTGCCGAGGTCGACGCTTTGAGCTGAGAGGCGGCCGTCGAGCAGATTGATCGTGACGACTCTCTTGCCCAGGGTGTAGACGTGGCTGCTCGTGACTCCGGCCAGCATGCGAGACTGTTGCTGGGGGTTTTTCCAGAGCACCTCGCCGGTATTGGCGTCATAGCAGAGCAGTTGGTGTGCGTCTTTTGGCGCGACGATCAGTCGGCCCGCGGCCAAGATCGGAGGGGAGAGTTCCCACGGCCCGTCTGCCTGCTTGATCGTAAAGCTCAGCTTGGAGTCCTTGCCTTGGCGGTGGTAGCGGTTGACCCAGACCTTCTCCCCGGTGGTTGCATCCAGGCAGACCACGGCGCCGTTTTGGCTGACCCAGTAGAGATGGCCTTCTCCGGCCGCAATCAAACTGCCGGCGGCAGCCCTGGACTGGATCTGGTACCACTGCGCCGCGGTGTCGGTTACGCCGGCTGCGTGTGAGACCCATAGCAGCTGTAGCGTGCTGGCGTTGAGGCAGAAGATCTTGTACGAACCCTCCTGTTCGGCCGTCAGATAGATGTTCCCCTCGTAAGCGACAGGCGTCGAAAGCCAGTAGGTGTTCTTGAATACCTCCCGTTTTTCCTGGGCGCCACCGAATGCTGGCACCTGGCTCAGCGAGCCCTCCGGGTATTCCTTGGTGGTGTCGTAGACCCGCAAGGTGTTGCTGCCCTGCCACTTGTTGGTGCCGCGGCTCATGAATCGCGGCCTCGTGCGCTGGATCGAGAACAGGTGCTTGCCGACCAGGGAGAGGCTGTTGGCCACCGGGTCGGCGACCATGCGCCAGTTCTTGATCGCCTCGCCGCCGGGCATGGTGCTGGACCAGCCGCTACGAGTGGCGATGCTCACCTGATTGTCGGTATCCGCCTCCCAGACCAGCCGGCCGTCAAAGAGGTTGACGGCCTGGATCTTGTCGTCCTGGATCGTGTAGAGCCGTTCGCCTTTGATGACGACGACAGTCTGAGCGATGGTGGGCTTCTTCCATGTGCGCGAGAACCGTCCTTGGAACAGTTGTCGCACCTTGATCTGGCTGTCGGGGAAGATCCACTGCATGGGGCCAGTGATCTGGCCTGCTCTCGGGGCTTGGTTGGTGTGGTTCGCTCCGCCGTAGACGTAGGGCCAGTTGGTCTGGCTCGCCTTGCGTCGGCTCTTGGCGCTCGACGCAAGCGAGATCAAGTCCTCCCGGTTGGTCTGGCCGAGTTGCTCGCCCCAGTAGGCCGCGTAGTCCCAGCTGCGGAAGAGGTCGGTCAGCTCGAATTTCTCGCCGAGTCTTGCCAGGCAGTAGGCGATGCGTGCCTGGATCGGGTTCAGGTCGAGCTGGCTGTTGGGGTAGTGTAGGTGGCCCGGCCCGAGCTTGGGGTGAATCTGCCTCATCACCTTGAGCGCCTGGCGAAACCGCCCCAGCTCCATGTAGAGGCTGCCGGCGAACAGGAGAGCCTCGTCGCCGATCGTGCTGTTGAAATAGAACCTTAGAAGCTTGCGCAGCGGCTCCAATCGTGTCGTGCTCTTCGCCTCGGCGTACAGTCGGTTGGCCTCGGGGTCCACCCGGCGTCGGTAGGCTACGATCCCGGCCTCGGGGAGGCGAGCGATCCGGTGGTGGCAGTAGACCGAGAGAGGCAGGTAGAGTTCGCCATCTTCGGAAAACAGCCCATGGTCTGTGCGGTCGAGCTGTTTCTGGTAGTAGCGAACGACTCGGCTCCATTCGCCCCGCGGGATGTAGCGCGCTTCCACCCTCTTGAACTGATCGAGTACCTCGTTGTCTTCGCCGATCGGCGTGGAGTTGACCGGTTGGTTGGCCTCTTCCTGTGCTAGTGCGACCAAGGGGGTGGCCCACAACATCAGAAACAGGCCAGAGACAGTGAAGAGACGTCTTTGCATCGTTACGATTTCCACCTGAGCGATTTGGATACAGTAGCAGTAAAAGTTGTCGCGGAAGGCGTCGGTTCTATTTAGAGCCCCAAACCAACCGCCAGGTTCCCCTTTTTAGCGCCGATTACCCCTGTCTCTTACGTGCGGACGTCCCAACCATTCCAGAATTCACTCTCGGTTTATTGGATTCTGGCGCACGCACCGACCCACGGTCGTCTGGGAGGAGAAATTCTAGTGTGTTTTGCATGAGGGTACAACCCCGGGTCCCGTGGGCTTCAGGAGGGCGAGTGCCTCACAGTGATCGTCCGTACGGCCTGTGGCCTTCAGAATCAGCTTCAGCCGGCTGGGGAAGGGGTGCTGGAGGCCTCTCCCCATTCCAGAAGGTTTCGCCAGAGCAGATGAAAGGTATCGGCCGCATTCTTGGTGTGGCTGACCCGAAGGCGATTCCGGGGTCTGATGGGATGCCCGGGACTCTACTCGGTGGTGGGCCCGCCGAGGGCGGGGTGTCCAGCAGTATCAGGGGCCAGACCGTGGCCCCTGAATGCGCCGACCTGGTCGGCAGGCCGATGCCGGCTATTCCCAGGAGGTGTAGTCTGGCCGTCTGGCCCGTGTTCGACCGGTCAGCGGTCGAGTCCGCACCAGCGACTGACGACTACAGTGGCCGCGGCGTCTCCTAGGACGTTGGTCGAGGTGCGGAACTGGTCGAGCAGGTGGTCGACAGCGAACAGGATCGGAATGTAGTAGACCGGCAGTCCTACGGCGCTGGCCACGATGGCCATCGTGATCAGCCCCGCACTCGGCACCGCCGCGGCGCCGACCGAGGCCAGGACCGCGGTGATGAAGATGATCACGGTCTTGGCCGCGGTCAGCTCGATGCCCACGTCGGGCATGCTGCCAAAAATCTGGATCAAGAAGATCACCGCCACCCCTTCGTACAGCGCGGTGCCGTCCATGTTGCAGGTGGCGCCGACGGGTAGAGCGAAGTTGCTCACCTGGGGGTCGACGCCCAGGTTGTCTTCCACACACTCCATCGTGACCGGCAGCGTCGCGGCAGATGAGGTCGTGCTGAACGCGACCAGCCAGGCGCTGAGGATTCCCTTGACGAAGGTCCATGGGTTCATGCCGCCGAACAGGGCCACGAGCGCCAGCAGCACGGCGACGTGTACACCGATGCCGGCGACCACCGTGATGCAGTACCACATCAGGCTCCAGAGGACATCCATCCCCTGCCTGGCCACGGTGCTGACGATCAGGCAGCCGATCGCCAGGGGCGCCGTGGCCATGACCCACAGGGTGATCTTCATCATCACGCCGTTGAGGCCGGCAAAAAAGTGAGCGACCGGGTCGGCCTGTTCCCCGATCGCCATGCAGGCCAGTCC
>CAZANL010000054.1:3477-5487 GCA_964486115.1 uncultured Planctomycetota bacterium | reverse complement strand
AAGAAGATGATGCCCAGCGAGTTCGTCTCGGCCAGGGACTTGAACGGGTTGCTCAGGATAGGCTTGAGGATGTCCTGCTTGAACATATCACCCGGCGATCGGTCCTTGGCCATGGCCAGTTTGGAGTACTTGCCCGACCCCTGTCGTCCTTCGCCCCCCTTGACCCGCAGGTAGTCGATGAAGCGGGCCTTGTCTTGCGGATCGGAGTCTGGCTTGGCTCCCGGGTGCTTCTCGATGAACCGGGCTTTCAGGTCGTTGATGTCGGCTTGCCGCTTCTGGCCCAGTTTCTGCGAGGATTTCTGTTTGCCTGGCTGAATGGTCAGCACGGCGCCGAGCCCGATGGCAACGGCCACGGTCGTTGTGCAGAAGTAAAAGATCAGGGTCTTCCAGCCGATGGAGCCCAGTCTTTCCATCGAGGGCAGGCTAGTGATTCCCGTCACGATCGACGCCAGGATCAGCGGCGCGATGAGCATCTTCAAGGCACCGACGAACAGGGTCTTGCCCAGCAGGTCGAACCACCACATGGTGTCCTTGAACTCCTTGACCGATGTTTGCCATGCGGCGACCTGTGTGGGGTCAGCAGGCTTGTCGCCGGGGTTCTGGCCGTTGAGGATCAGGCCGGCGACCAGTCCGAGCAGCATGCCGACGAGGATCCAGTGCTGCAGCTTCAAGCCGAGAAGTTTGCCTCCCGCCATCGTACGTCTCTCCGGGTCCGTTGAGAAAGCATCAGGCTCCGTCTGGTGGGTCGCGTCGGCCGATTCCTCTGTGCCGTGTGAATCACCAGGCAGGACCTGATGGGCCGGCTAGTCCTCGATCACCTTGACGGTTATCTCGACTCGTTCATTCGGGTTGTCCTGCGAGTCACGCGGCTGGCCGACGATCTGGTCGACCACGTCCAGCCCGCTGGTCACCTGGCCAAATGCGGTGTATCCCCCGTCCAGGTGGGAAGAGTCCTGTACCACGATGAAGAACTGGCTGCCGGCGCTGTCGGGGTTGGCCGACCGGGCCATAGAGAGCACGCCGCGCACGTGGCGCGTGTCGTTGAACTCGGCATCGATCGAATAGCCCGGATTGCCCGTGCCGTGACTCGATTTGTCGTGGTTCTTGCTGTTGGGGTCGCCACCCTGGATCATGAAGCCAGGGATCACCCGGTGGAAGGTCGTCCCGTCATAGAAAGCTTCACGGGCCAGCTTGAGGAAGTTGTCGACGTGGTTGGGAGCCTTGTCCGGGAAGAACGAGAGCTGGATCTCTCCGAACTTTGTTTCGATGTTGGCGGTCGGCACGGTGGTCTCCTTGCGGAAGGGTCTCTGCTAGGTGGTCGTTTGCTGTGCTTCGAGTGTCTTGCCGCTCCATACGCCGATCTGGGCCGCCGCCTGCAGCACTGCTCGTTTGTGCAGTGGCATCGTCATCCAGCGACCGTGCAGGTGCTGGTTTCGGCCCAGGTCGTCACATGACTTGTAGCAGCCGACCTCGATTTGCGGATCGTTGCCGATCTTAGCAAAGAAATCGTGACCTTCCTTGATGTAGACGCAAGATTGCTGGCGGTACTGCTGCTGCTTCTCGGCGGTCCAGATCTCCTTGAAAGAGGCGCGAAACAGGTTGCCGTTCGGAATCCGGTGGGCCTTGAGGCAGAAGTTGATGTTGCCGTTGGGCAGGACGCGGGCGAACAGCCAGCCGGCGTAGCAGGGCAGGCTGTCGATGATGTTCTTGTCATGGAGCCCTTCGGTCGAGGCCTTGCAGGCCACACGGCGGACGAACTCCTCGTAGCGGAACAGCTGGAGCGGCTTGCCGGAGGCACGGATCCATTGTTTCTGCTGGATCTCGAGGCACTTGGCATACAGCTCTTGCCGCATCGGCTCGTCCAGCAGCAGGTAGTCGGTCTTGCCCGGCACGGTGTCGACCAAAGTGAACTCGACCGACTCGCTGTCCGTCTCGCAGCAGAACTGCACCATCTCTTCCAGCTCGTCGAACTTCAGCGCATGGTCGCTCTGTCGGGTTGGTGAGCGTGTC
>CAZANL010000054.1:0-3467 GCA_964486115.1 uncultured Planctomycetota bacterium | reverse complement strand
TAATTGTAGGAAAATTTCTTTGGCCCTCTCTTTTTAATAAAATCAATCATTCTATTACTATCAATCAGCCAGATCAGCCTGTTGCCCGATGGAGGTGTAACGTTGAGCTTGGTTCGTTTCTGTTTCGGCCCCACTTCCGGACCATCTCTTCCAGCTCGTGGTAGTTCAGCTTGCTGATCACGTGATAGACCTTGATCAGCGGTCGCTCCACACCCCGCTCCGCCTTGCGGCGGTTCAGCCGGGTGAGCATCTCTTTCACCTCGTGGAATGTCTCCTCTGGCTGGTTCGGGTGGGTCATCGCGTAGCCGGGGCCCGTGCCGGCCCACATGCTGACGGTGAAGTGGTCCAGGCCGATATCGATGACGTGCTCGATCACCTCCTCGTCCATGAAGATGAAGTTGGTGTTGGCGAACGCGACCATCCCCTTCTGCTTGGTGTACTCGAGGATCTCGAGGATGTCGGGATGCATGAACGGCTCGCCGCCGCCCGCGTAGTAGATCTCTTCGACCCCTAGCTTGGCGGCGTCGTCGAGCAGCTGCTTGGTCAGGTCGAGGGGAAGCACCTCGTCCTCCACCTTGGCCGGCATGTGGTTCTCGAACAGCAGCGGCGACCGGCACCAACAGGCCACGCAGTCGGTATTGCAGTCGTTGGTCAGGTCGACCTGGATCGTCTTCGGCCCAACGAATGACTGGCTCTTGGTCAGCGTGCCCATGATGTCCCGGTTGGTGTGGATGAACTTGCGCAGTCGCCGCCAGATCCCGGGTTTTCTGTCGTGGTTCGAGTGGATTGCGATGTCGTATCCGCGGACCAGGTTGCTGGTGGACAGTTCCCAGTTGTAGAAGTCGACCGCGTGCTTGCGGCCCAGGCGCCCCATTTCTCGGCGCCGGTCGTCGTCTCGCAGAAGTTCCTCCACCGCCAGAGCCGCTTTTTCCGGATCCCCCGGGGGTGTGAGGATCCCCGCCCCGTTGACCATCCGTCCCAGTTCGCCCACGTGGCTGGCCACGATCGGCTTGCCTGCCGAGAGCGCCTCGGCGATCCGCTTGGGGCACAGCATCCGGGCGTCTTCGTTGTTGGGCAGGCAGGAGACGAAAAGATCGCTGGCGGCGAGGTGTCCAGCCACTGCCGAATGATCCAGCTGGCCGGTGAAGATCATCCGTCGGGCCAGGCCCATGTCGTTGGCCATCCTGAAGACGTGCTGATAATCCGTGCCGGAGCCGATCACCATGCAGGTCAGGTCGGCGTTGCGGTCGATCAGCAGACGCGCGATCTGCAGGAACTCCTCGAGGCCATGGGGGGCTTCGAGGTCGGCGACCGTCGTCACCAGCGGTCCCTCGATGGCGTACTTGCGGCGGATCATCTCTCCGTCGTTGGCCGGGTGAAAGCAGGTCACGTCCGCGCCGTTGGGGACCTCGACCAGTCGGGTATGGTCGACCCCATACCCCTGCGCCATGCTGTACAGGCCTCCGGAGCTGATGCTGACGGTGTCGGCCAGTGCGGGGACGGTGGCCTCCTCGATCAGCACGGCGTGCCGGCCGAAGAAGGGTTTGTTGCCGGGCTGCACCTTGTAGTTCGCCAGGTCCCAGCGGTCCCAGTCGTAGTGCAGTGGTCTGCTGGTCGTGTAGCCCGCATAGATCGCGGGAAGCGCCGAGCGGCAGTCCGCCTGGGCGAAGTGGATGATGTCGGCCCACTCTGCCAGAGCACACATCTGCGAACAGTTGCGGAACAGCTGTTTGCGCCAGCGGGAGAAGCCGTGGAGCGTGAGTCCCGGCTCGAGCGTCTCCTCGGTCAGCTGCTGGGGGTCGGCGTCGATCGGAAAGTGGACCAGCTTGACCTCATGGCCTCGGCGAACGAGCCGCCGGGCGAGGGCGTCGATGCGCAGCCATGTGCGTTCGACAGCGCTGCCGAACTCGTCGGGGTGGACCATGAGGAGCTTCATTCGAGGGGGGTCAGTCTAGCTGATCCCGGTGCTGGCCGTCAACGGATCACGGGGCAGGCGCGCCGGTGGCCGGTTCCGGAGGCCATTGCGGATTGCGGATTGCGGATTGCGGATTGTCTGGCAGACTCATCGCATGACCGTCAATAGCTATGCGGAGAGTGGTGTGGATGTGGCGAGCGAAGAGCCAGCGCTGGCCAAGCTCAAGCAGTGGGTGGGCCAGACAGCGCAGTTCAGGCCCGAGCTGGTCGGGCTGCTAGGGCTGGCGTCGTTCGCCAATGTGATCGACATCGGCGGTGGGCGTGGCATCGCGCTGTCGACCGACGGGGTGGGCACCAAGCTGCTCGTATCGCAGATCGCTGATCGCTATGACACGATCGGCATCGACTGTGTGGCGATGAACGTCAACGATGTCGTCGCCGTCGGCGCCGAGCCGGTCACGATGCTCGACTACCTGGCGATCGAGGAGCCGGACGAGCGGATGTTCGAGGCGCTCGGCAAGGGGCTGTTCGAGGGCGCCAAGCAGGCCGGCGTGGCGATCGTCGGGGGCGAGACATCCCAGATCGCCGAGGTGATCAAGGGCGTGCGCCCCGGACGGGGATTCGACCTGGTCGGGATGTGCGTCGGCACGGTCGACCTGGATCGCGTGATCGACGGCAGCCGCATCGAGCCGGGCGACGTGGTGATCGGCCTGCCTTCGAGTGGCGTGCACTCCAACGGCCTGAGTCTGGCCCGCAAGGTCCTGCTGCCCGATGGCGGCGACACGGGTGAGGTCGTCGAGGAATTCGGCCGCAGCGCGGTGGCCGAGCTGCTCGAGCCGACGCGCATCTACGTGCGCCAGGCGATGGCGCTGGTCAACGATCCGGAGGTCGACGTGCGCGGGATGGCCCACATCACCGGCGACGGCTTGATGAACCTGACCCGCGTGGCGGCCGAGGTCGGCTTCGTCCTGGACGACCTGCCCGAGCCGCAGGCGGTCTTTCGCCAGATTCAGCAGCGGGGTGGTATCTCGGACGTCGAGATGTACACGGTCTTCAACATGGGGGTCGGCTTCTGCGTGGTGGTGCCGGAGGTCGACGTTGCGCGCGCGCTGAAGGTGCTGGCCTGCCACAGCGAGATGGGGGTCGTGATGGGCCGGGCCCAGGCCGACCCGCAACGCGCGATCCATCTGCCGGGGCAGGGGCTCGTCGGCGTCGGGCGCCACTTCGCCAAGAGCTAGCCAAGGGCTGGCCTTTACCTGGGGGTTCTCCTCAGCTCGAGGTGCTGACCTTCGCTGTCATAGCAGACGGGGGCCCGGAGAGGGCTCTTGAGGCAACGCAGCCCTTCAGGCCCTGATGCGAGAAATGGATTCGCGCTGGGTCGTCTGTCGCAGGACGGAGCGGTCATGGGTGCTGTCCTTGAGTACGCTGCTGCTGGTCGCCGTCTCATGCTGGCTCTCCTCCAAGCCCGAGGCCCGGCTCCATATGCCTGGGTATTGTTCTGGGCTATTGGCCTGCCCCCCAAAACCTAGTCCACCTGTTCGGTTAGAATTGGT
>CAZANL010000053.1:7042-13773 GCA_964486115.1 uncultured Planctomycetota bacterium | reverse complement strand
ACTTGCGCCCTTGAAAGGTCATGAGTTCCTCTTCGAAGCTGCCGTGCGGCTCCAGGATCAGCACCCCGAGTTGGTCTACCTGCTTGTCGGAGATGGGCAACTGAGAGAGGAATTCGAGCAAACCACCAGAAAGCTCGGAATCCGCGAGCAGTGTGTCTTCTGCGGCCTGGTGTCACCGGAGATGATTCCCGCCCACCTGGCGCTGATGGACCTGGTGGTCCATCCGTCGCTGCGCGAAGGGTTGGCACGAGTGCTGCCACAGGGCATACTGGCTGGTAAGCCGGTGGTCAGCTTCGACCTGGATAGCGCCGACGAGGCGGTGGTGCCAGGCCGCAATGGGTATCTCGTTGCGCCCAGAGACGTGGAAGGGTTGGCCACTGCGATCGATAGCGTTCTCCTGGGCCGGCTCGACCCGTGGTCTGTGGAGGATCGTGAGGCTTTTGTGGAGCGGTTTCGAGCGGAGACGATGGTGGCGGCGATCGATCGTCTCTATCGACGCGAGTTGAAGGGTGCTGAGAACCAGAAGATGACGGGATAACGGATGGCTGAGAACGGGTTGATGGCGATCATCAGCGATATACACGCTAACCTCCTGGCGCTGGAGGTAGTTCTGGCTGATGTCGAGCGACAAGGAATCAAGCGCATTGTCTGCTTGGGCGACATCATCGGTTACGGGCCCGATCCGGTGGACTGTCTCGAGATGGCCCGGCAGTTCGAGGTCTCCCTCCTCGGCAATCACGAGGAAGCAGTTCTCACCGGTGCATTCGGATTCAACCCGCAGGCCAAGGAGTCGATCGACTGGACGCGAGGTCAACTCAAGCCTCGCTGGCACAGCCTGCCGGATGTGGTCGAGCGCTGGGAGTTGCTGCAGGCGCTGCCGCTGTCCTACTCCGAGGACGATTTACTGTTCGTCCATGGTTCGCCGCGCGACCCCACCATGGAGTATGTTCTCAAGACCGATACGGAGGATCTATTCGGGGAAGTGCCGGAGAAGATCCGCAGCATCTTCGAGCAGGTACGCCACGTCTGCTTCATCGGCCATACCCATGCCCCAGGCATCATCACCGAGGACGGGCAGTTCCTTGCGCCGGAGGACTTCGGCATGCGCTTCACGTTCGAGCATGGCAAGCGCTACGTGGCCAATGTCGGCTCGGTCGGCCAGCCGCGGGATCGGAACAACAAGGCATGTTACGTGACGTTCGACGGAATGACCCTGCAGTACCATAGACTGGAATATGACTTCCAGAAGACGGCTGACAAGATCCGCACTATAGCTCAGCTGGATGATCGAAATGCGGAACGGCTGGAGACAGGTTGTTAGCTCTTGCTAACGCTGGACTCCATGGCAAATGGAAAGGAGTGTGCTCTCTGTGAACATCCAAATCGTTGCCCGAAGTGAAGATGTGACGACCTTCGAACGGGGGTACGCCGGTGAAAAGGTGGAGAAACTACAGCGTTATTTCGATCACATCCACAGTATCGAGGTGATCCTGGAGCGCGACCACGAGCGGGCCATGGCTGAGGTCATTCTCGCTGCCGGCAAAAACCAGACTTTTGTGGGCAAGGAGGTGCAGGGCGACATCGTGTCGGCCATCGACCTCGTTGTGGACAAACTAGAGAGGCAACTCAAGAAGTACAAGGGAAAGCGGCAGAGTCACCGGGTCAAGGCGTACACGCCACCGGAGCCGGAAGAGGAGCAGGAAGAAACCTACGAGGATGTGATCGAGCAGGAATTCTAGCTCGCTTATCGGCCTGGTGATGCCGGAATTGACCGAAGATGTTCTGGTCGGTGTGGCAGGGGGGCTGCATTTGCGGCCAGCGGCCAAGCTGGTCGCCTTGGCGCAGCAATTCAGCTCCCAGATCTGGATTTCCCTGCCCGACGGACCGAGCGCGACCTCGCCGGCCGACGCCCGCAGTATGATCTCGCTTACTGCGCTCGGGGCGGGCCCTGGGGCCAAGATCCGGCTGACCGTCACAGGTGAGGATGCGCAAGAGGCGATGGCTGCCATGCTCGAGCTGTTCGAGCGAAACTTCGCTGATTGATTGAGCGCTGGACTTGTGCCAGGGGCTTGGCTGGAGCAGGCGCCTTGCATCTTGGCGCCCCTGTATTAGGCTCTGTCCGATAATCACGGAGCGGACTTCCGAGGAGTTTTCGGCCGCAATGGAGATAAAAAAAGGCATTCCGGTATCGCCGGGGATCGGGATCAACCAGGCGTTGGTTCTGGATTCCGAGGAATACCGCATCCCCGAGCGCTCGATCGAGCCCTCTCAGGTAGAGCAGGAGCAGCAGCGCTTTCGCGTCGCTCTGGCCTCATCGGAGGAGGATATCCGCCAGTTGCAGGAGCGCTCTCGGGGTCTGGGTACCGAGATCGATCAGATCTTCGATGCGCACGTCAAGATCCTGCAGGATCCGGCCATCGTCAACGAGGTAACCAGGCTGATCGACCAGGAGCACTATACGGCCGAGTACGCCACGAGCCGTGTCATGCGCCGCTGGATCAAGGTCTTCCGCAACATCAAGGACAGCTATTTCTCCCAGCGCTACTCCGACATTTCCGACATCGAGCGCCGAATTCTCCACAACCTGCTGGGAGAACGTCGGGAGCAGATCTCCAACTTGTCGGAGGAGGTCATCATCATCGCCCACGATCTGTCGCCGGGTCAGACTGTGCAACTCGACCGAGAGCAGATCAAGGGATTCGCCACCGACGCCGGTGGACAGACCAGCCACACCGGGATCGTCGCACGGACGCTGGGCATACCCGCCGTGGTGGGCCTGGAGACGATCACGACTGACGTGTCGGGTGGAGACACCGTGATCATCGACGGCAACCGAGGCGTGGTGATCGTCAATCCGGACGAGATGACCCTGGAGCGCTATCGCGAGATGCAGGATCGCCATCGTCTGCGTGTGCAGGCGCTGGCCCGACAGCGGAGCTTGCCCACCGAGACGATTGACGGCTACGAGGTGTCCCTGCTGGCCAATATCGAGTTGAGCAGCGAGGTCAAGCTGGCGGTGGATGCTGGCGCGGAGGGGATTGGTCTGTACCGCACGGAGTTCATCTACACGATCCACGACAACCCCGACGAGGTGTGCCATCTCCGGGAGTACCGTGAGGCGCTGCAGTGGCTGGAGGGGCGTCCGCTGACGATTCGCACACTCGACTTCGGTGCGGACAAGTTCTTTGAAGAAACGGACTCGCAGTTCGAGAAGAATCCATTCCTCGGTTGTCGCTCTATCCGGCTCTGCTTCGAGCGACTCGACATCTTTCGGACCCAACTGCGTGCGATTTACAGGGCGTCCGCAGAGGGGGATGTGCGTCTGCTGTTGCCGATGATCAGCAACTTGGGGGAAGTCCAGCGAGCCAAGGTGATTCTCGAGGAGGTCCGCGAAGAGTTGTCGGGCGAGGGCATACCATTCAACGAGAACACCCCGATTGGGGTGATGATCGAGATCCCGTCTGCGGCGCTGATCACCGATATCCTGGCCCACCAGGTGGACTTCTTCTCGATCGGCACGAACGACCTGATCCAGTATAGCCTGGCTGTCGACCGCGTAAACGAGCGCGTGGCTCCTCTGTACCAGCCTGCTCACCCGGCGATATTGAGGCTCATTCGGCGCGTGCTCGAGGTCGGTCGCAAGACGGGCGTGGAGGTGGCGATCTGTGGCGAGATGTCGGGTGAGGTGGTCTACACGTTGTTGCTCCTGGGCATGGGGCTTCGCGAGTTCAGCATCAGCCCTGGATCGATCCCGGAGATCAAAAAGATCATCCGCTCCACCACGATCTACGAAGCTCGTCGGATTGCGGAGCACGCGTTGCAACTGGAGGATGCCAACATGGCCTTGTCCTATCTGTCTGGCGAGACCCGGCGGATCTTTCCCGAGGTGGCTCTCTCCTGACCGGAGCTCGGGTCCACGAAAGCTGACGATGCTGTTTACTGCCGACCGCAATTCCGAGTTCGCTCCGTTCGGTGGGCAGGGGACGCGCTCTTTTCGGTCTGCTCTGTGTGTTAAGGAATGATCGGACTGTCAGAATGACCTACGTGATCTGTGCACCGTGCTTGAATGTCAAAGATAGCGCCTGTGTCGATGTCTGTCCCGTGGACTGCATCCACGGCGACGCCACGTCGTTACAGTTGTTCATCGATCCCGACGAGTGTATCGACTGTGGTGCGTGTGAACCCGTTTGTCCGGTCGAGGCGATCTTCGAAGAGGATTGTGTGCCGGAAAAATGGAAGGCCTACACCCAGGTCAATGCCGACTTCTTCTCCGGTGGGGCGGACTGACGTCGTTTTCGGGGTGTTTTAAATCGCCTGTTATCGCTTGACAGGTCTTAGAGGGCCAATAGACTAACGTTTTCCACATTTCCACCATAGGCGAGGATGCCTTCCAGGGGTGGGCTGTGCCTGGCGGAATTGCCCGCAAGGCCAAGAGCCGTAAATAGTTGCGTCGCTGCTAGTCGGTGATGCCCTGGGTGTGCGAGTCGCTCTGCCATCAGTTAGCGAGGTTAGGTTTGGATATCACCATCGAAAAGCTCCTTCAGTCAGGGGTGCACTTTGGCCACCGGGCGAGCCGGCGGAACCCCAAGATGGAGCCGTTTATCTTTGGTAAGCGCAATCTGATCAACATCATCGACCTGCGCCAGACCGTGCGTGGGCTCGTGCGAGCCTGCAACTTCCTCAGCCAGCTTTCTAGCGGTGGGGGTCATTTCCTGTTCGTGGGAACCAAAAGACAAGCGAAAAGCGTGGTCAAGGCGGAAGCTCAGCATGCCGAGATGCACTGGGTTTGCGAGCGGTGGCTCGGGGGCACGCTGACGAATTTCAACACGGTGCGCTCTCGGCTCAAGCGGCTCGATGAACTCGAGCAACTGGAGCAAGACGGCGGAATGGATCTCTACAGCAAGAAGATCATCTCCCGGTTCATGCGCCAAAAGCGCAAGATCAAGCGCAACCTGGAAGGCGTCCGAAAGATGGAGAAGCTCCCCGAGGTGATGATCGTGGTCGATCCTCGCCGGGAGTACATCGCAGTGCGCGAAGCAGTCAAGCTCAACATCCCGATCATCGCCCTGCTCGACACCGACTGTGATCCGTCGCTGATCGACATCTGCATTCCGGGCAACGACGATGCGATGCGCTCTGTCGAGCTCGTGGTGAGTGCTCTGAGTAACGCAATCATCGGGGGGCGCACCCTGCAGCGGGCAGGTAGCGGCATCGACCTCGCGGCGCTGCGGGGCGGAGGCCGCCCTGCTCCCAAAGAGCCCCCTGCGGCAATCCCCTCCAAGGAGCAGCTCAAGAAGAGTCGGCAGACGCAGGTGGTTTCCGCCAACGACTCCGCCGGTTCTTCCGCAGACGAGTCCTCGGATGAGAAGGGGGGGGCAGTCGAGGCCCCCGCCGTCGAGTCTCCAGCTGAGGCTCCCGCGCTCGAGGCGCCAGTAGAGGCCCCGGCCGTCGAGTCCCCAGCTGCCGCTACCGAAGCTGCGCCAGTTGGTAAGGTGGCGGAAACTGCAGAAGTCGAGGCGGTCAAGAAGTCGGAATAGTCCCAAGGAGCGCTGGCGTTCTTGCCGGCAGAGTGCGGTGGCCATGTCCCCGATGCTCCTGATTGAATAAAGGAACTACCATGTCAACGAAGATCTCTGTGGATCTGGTCAAGGAACTGCGCGACCAGTGCGGCTGTGGCCTGATGGACTGCAAGAAGGCGCTCGAGGAAACGGGCGGTAACCTGGAGGAGGCGATGGGCCTGCTGCGCAAGCAGAACATGGCCAAGGCGGAGAAAAAAGCCTCTCGCTCAGCCGCAGAAGGACGTGTCGGGGTCTATCAGCATCACAATGGCAAGGGTGCTTCGCTGGTCGAGGTCAACTGCGAGACGGATTTCGTGGCTCGTACGGACGAGTTCAAGTCTTTTTTGACCGAGCTGGCTCAGCATGTCTATGCGATGAACCCCGAGTTCGTCAGTCGTGATCAGGTCGGCGCCGAGCGGGTCGCGCAGGAGCGCGAGATCTATGCCGAACAGGTCAAAGACAAGCCGGAGCAGGTCCAGGGCAAGATCGTCGAGGGCAAACTCGGCGGCTTCTACAAGGAGATCTGCCTGCTCGAGCAGCCGTTCGTCAAGGAGCCCAAGAAGACCGTCGAGCAGCTGCTCAAGGAGATGATCGCGCAGCTTGGCGAGAACATGATCATCCGGCGAGTCGCGCGAATCGAGATCGGGGGCGAGTAGTTGCCGGAGCCCGGCCAGCGAAACTTCAAGCGTGTCTTGCTGAAGATCAGCGGGGAGGGTTTCTGCGAAGCGGGCGGTAAGGGGGTTGATCTCCCCAGCGTCGAGATCATTGCCCGCCAGATCTTGGAGGTCCACGGCCTGGGCATAGAGTTGGCTGTCGTCGCCGGAGCTGGCAACCTGGTGCGAGGTGCGTACTATCAGGCCCAGGGGATGGTTGCGGCAACCGCCGATTACATGGGCATGGTCGCGACGGTGATCAACGCCTTGGCGCTGCAGGACACTCTCGAGCGACTCGGCGCACCCACCCGTGTGCTGACCGCGATCGAGATGGGACAGGTTGCCGAGCCCTATATCCGCCGTCGGGCGGTGCGCCATCTGGAGAAAGGGCGGATCGTCATCATGGCCGGGGGAACGGGGAACCCCTTCTTCACCACCGATACGGCGGCCGCCCTGCGGGCGACCGAGATCTCTGCCGACGTATTGCTGAAGGCGACCCAGGTGGACGGGGTTTACACCG
>CAZANL010000053.1:0-7032 GCA_964486115.1 uncultured Planctomycetota bacterium | reverse complement strand
GCGGACCCACAGAAGGACCCGAATGCCCAGAGGATTTCCCGGCTGGACTTCATGGAGGTGATTCGGGAGCAGTACCGCGTGATGGACATGGCCGCCGTCGATTTGTGCATGAACAACAACCTGCCGATCATCGTGTTCAATCTGTGGGAGTCGGGTAACATGAAGCGTGTCGTGCTCGGAGAGGAGCTCGGCACTCTTATTCATGGCAAACCGGAAGATCGCTAGGCGAATCCCATGGCACACGACGACATCCTGCTCGAGGCAGAAGAAAAGATGGAAAAGGCGGTGGAGGTCCTCAAGGAGGACCTTCGCGGCATTCGCAGCGGTCGCGCCACGCCGGGGTTGGTTGACGGCGTTCGAGTCGACTACTACGGCACGCAGACGCCGCTCAAGCAACTGGCCAACATCTCCTGTCCCGATCCCCGGATGATCATGATCAAGCCGTACGATCCGAGTTGTTTGGGGGACGTCGAGAAGGCCCTGCAGAAGGCCAACCTCGGGCTGACTCCCAACAGCGACGGCAAGCTGATCCGGCTTCAGGTTCCGGATCTCTCGCGGGAGCGGCGCGAGCAACTCGTCGGTCATATCAAAGAAATGTCCGAGAAGGCTAGAGTCGCTATTCGCAATATCCGCCGTGAGGCCAACAAGGACTGCGAGAAGGAAGAGAAGGACAAGCTGCTCTCCGAGGACGATTCCCGCAAGCTCAAAGAGGATATCCAGGAGCTGACCAAGACCTACGAGAAGAACGTGGACGACGTCCTGGGAGCAAAGCGAACCGAAATCCTCGAGGTATGAAGTATCTCGGGTATCTGGCCGTCGATCTGGGCCAGACCGAACTCGAGACCCAGCGCCCCGACAGCACCGTGCTCGGATGGATCAATCGCGCAACCGGGCTGTTCTCCCAGGAGGTGGAGCGAGAAGTCCTGCAGATGGCGGCCCTGCTGGATGCGGTGCATCAGACCCTCGCCGAGCGCAAGCACGACAACGTCATTCGTTTCATGGTGGACGAGACCACCTGCTATGACGACAGCGAGGCGCGGGCGGGAGATCTCGACGAGGCGCTAGCCGCCACGGACCCGGCCCGGCTGACGCATGCCGACCGGGTGCAGCTGATCGTCGAGGAGGAGGATGACGACGACCTGCTCTACGTCGTGTTCAACATCTTGGTCTACCGGCAGCATGCCCCCGGTACCTTCCCCATCTGGTTTCGCGCGACCGCGATCGAGAAGGATCTGCTGCGCTTGGCCGACGAGAAGCCCAGGCCCTATCAGCAGCGGGTCCGGGCCCTGCTCGAGGACCCGGCCGAGCTGAAGCGTCGCCGGGATCGTGGGGTCGAATGCCTGTCCGGCATGCTGGGGGCGATTCGCGACACGCTGTTGGGACAGCTCGACATCGAGGGCACCCAGCAGGGGGCCTACATGGCACTGCAGTCGAGCAGCGACGACTACTATCTGTCGCTCAGGCCCGAGATGTGGGACGCTGCGCAGCTCGTGGTGGCCCTGGCGGCCGACGTCGAGCTGCCGGAGGACATCGAGCGAGCGGCCAGCAAGCCGCTGCGGGAGTTTGTCGACTCGCACGAGAACAAGCTGGCACAACTCGAGAACAAGCTGCTCAAAGGAAGCAGTCGCGGGCTGGGGCGTGGGCCAGCCACCTGGACGGAATTCAGCAAGCGGCGTGTGTACAATGCAAAGACCGGTCGTGTGGTTCAGATTCGTTCCCTGCCCCGCGAGCAGCAGCACACCTACCGGATGGTCTTCAATCGCTCGGTGCCGAGTGACGAGCAGGTCGAGATGTCGTGGGGGCTCGTGCGGATGCTGGGCAAGGTCTCTCGTGGGGTCACCGCCGAGGTGGCCGAGGCGCTCGAGGGCGTGCGGGAAAAAGCGCCTCAGACCTACGCCTTCATCCGGGACAAGGCCTTTCGGCGAAGGATCTACCGACATGCCGGGGTCGTGATGGGGCAGGAGATGCACGATCTGGCCGACACGATGGCCCATACGATCGTGCGTGAGCTGATCCAGACCGGCAAGGTCCCGGTTGCCTGGTACAAGGGCAACAAGGTTCATATGTCGGATGCCGATCACCAGGCAGCCGAGGACGCCCACCAGCAGATGATGGACATCGCCGAGTTGTCGATCGGCTCGTTGATTCCCATTGGCGGATTTGCAGTCGGGGGCCCGCTGGGCGGGGTGATCGGGTTGGCCGGCATCAAGCTGTTCCAGAAGTCTCTCAACTGGTATTCCAAGCGGAATGGCGGGCGGGAATGGACGATTCTCCCTTCGGCCTGGCGTGAGCGGGCGGCGGAACTCGACGAGGGTCGTGCGGAGGAGCGGGGCAAGTCGCGCAGCGAGCTGACTCAGGCTGCCTCCACCGTCCGGCGGCACGCCGAGGCGGAGGAGCGCCAGGCGCTGATCCAGATCCAGCGGCAGCTGGCCGAGAACTTCCGCGACTTCGGTCGGAGGCTAGAGGAGGGCGAGGTTCCGATCGACGAGGACCTGCTCGACGTGTCGACCCTCAAGGAGGGTGATATCAAGGCCGCGCTGGCCGAGGAAGCTCGCGTGGGGGAAGCCTAGCACGAGCAGCAGAAGGTATCGCCGTTTGCCGTTGAGGTTTTCGGGTCCCACAATCACCTTGTGAACGGTTCGACACGGGTGGCTGGCCAGGGTTCCTCGTTTTTGGCGGGTACGGCCTGGGTCTCACCGACCCCTTTTCTGTAAGTTAGCCAGCTTCATGCGACGTCTAGCTTCGTGCATACTCGTGTTCTGTCTCGCCGCTCCCGTCGCTGCCCAACAGCTGGCCTGGAACGTCGAGAAGCAGCACTTCGTTCGTTACAAGCTGACCCAGCTCGTGGCTCCCAAGGGGCAGAAACTCAACAGCCTGGGATTCAATCGGTGGGGCGCTCTGTGGTACGAGTTGAATCGGACGGGCGACAAGTTCGGGGAGGTCACGGGACGGGCTCATGTCCCGCTGGCGACCGTCCTGAAGCTGCCCGGCCGTGTGGTGCAGCAGCGGGAGCAGTATGCCATCGCCCGCACGTTCAAGAAGTTGAGCTATCTGGGCGACATCCGAGTCCAGGGCGCCGGCAGGCATCTTGGCCCTGCGATGTTTCTCGATCTGCCCTGTCGAGAGCTACAGGTCGGGGCGACTTACAGCCCAGACGAGACGGAAAAAGAATCCCGCAGCTACCAGCTGGTCAGCGGACGCATTCAGGGGCGCATCTTCTGGCATGAAAAGCGCGGTCACATCCTGGGTGGCGAGATCCGCTCCTGGTGGAAGCTCAAGCATCGCAAGCCCCCTGAGAAGGGCAAGCCCGAGACCTTTGTCGAGCGCTACCATTTTCGCTTCGAGATGGACCTCGTGCTTCAACTGGACGATCCGCGTTTGACTCGGCTGGTCAACCGGTCGATCTCCAGTGGCGTGGGCTGGCTCAAGAAGAAGCAGGAAAAGGACGGCTCCTGGGGTTCCTACGGTGATCACCACCTCGGATTCAATGCGCTGGTGACCCTGGCGCTGCTGGGCAGCGGGGTCAAGCCGGAGGAGCCGGTCATCGTCAAGGCCTTCGCCTTCCTGGCCAAGCAGCCGATGAAGCAGACCTACGATGTGGCGCTCTACCTGATGGCGTTGGCTGCCCGGGTGTCTCCAACTCCGGAGGCGCTTCGGGCGATGACCCTCCAGCAGCAGCGGCTGGCGCTGAAGGAGGTCCCCAAGAAACTCTCCAAGGCAGACCGTCGGCGAGTCTATCAGGGCGTGCGTTTTCTGCTGGGCCAGGAGGACTACAAGAAAAACTGGGGATACCCCCGTGAAGGCGGGACCCGTGGCGACTACGACAACTCCAACAGCCAGTACGGCGTGCTGGGGCTGCACGCCGCACAGCAGTGTGGGGTCCAGCTGCCCCCTGCGATCTGGACTCACATCGCTCGCTTCTGGCTGGCCGAGCAGGACACGACGGGGCCGGAGGTCGAGGTCAAGAAGCGCATCTCGATCAGGGCGCGGAGCGACCACGTCTATAATGTACCGGCAAAGGCCCGCGGCTGGAACTACCGGCGGTGGTACCGGGGTGCGGGTGGTTCCTATGGCAGCATGACCTGCGCCGGCGGCTCGCTGGCTATCTGTCGCAGCCACCTGTGGCAGGCAGGTCTGCTGAATCCCAAGCTGAAAAAGAGGATCGGCCAGGCGATCACCGACGGGTGGGCCTGGATGTAGAAGCACTACGACCTGCGTCGCAATCCGGCAAAAGGGAGCTGGTTCTACTACTATCTCTACGGTTTGGAGCGGGCCGGGGTGCTCTCCGAGGCGAAGCTGGTCGGTGAGCACGACTGGTATCGTGAGGGTGCCGCCTTGCTGGTGACCTGGCAGCGCAAGGGGGCGTGGGCCAACAGTGTGATGACGTCGAGCTTCGCCCTGCTGTTCCTGAAGAGGGCGACCGTGCCCTTGCGCTACAGCAGGGGCCGATGAGCAGCGCGGGTGGCCGGCGAGTTGCCGGTCGCACTCAGCGGCGGGTGCTAGCGCTTGCCAACACCGAGTTGGTCGATGAACAACCGGTAGATCATCTCGTAGCGCCGGCGCTCCTCCGGTCCGGGCCGGTCGCCCGTGGCACCGAGGTGCTGCGTTCGCAGTTCCCCTAGCGCTCTCGAGACCACGACGCCCGGCCGATTCTCGAGGGGGGTCTGTTCGTCGGTGTCGAGCAGGATCAACAGCTGGCCTCCTCCCTCGAGATGACGCGTCAGCGCCGTGTGTTCGGTGGGCGGGCCGACCTGAATGATCACAGGGCACTTCTCGAGCTGTGCCACACTTTGGCCGAACCGTGGAACCAGACCGAGGCGCTGCAGGGCCACGACGAACGTCAGCAGGTTGGGGCGCTGGTCGGGTGTCGGCTTGAGCGAGAGCTGGTAGCGCTCGGACTGCAGCAGACCGACTTGTACGCCCGGCGTGTGTGGGGTGGGTGCCGGGTAGGCCTGCCTCAGGGTCAGGTGGTGTCCGATAGAGGCGCTGGCAATCGCAATCCAGCCGGCGGCCGCGATCAGCAGCACGCCCGGCTGTCGGCTCAGCGACCAGAGGACCAGCACCAGTCCGAGGGTGCCGATTGCGAGCCAGCCCCAGGGGGAGCTCGCGCGGCGATTGAGCCAGTCGACGGTTCCTAGTGCCAGGTCTTCGATGCCCGGAAGGTGATAGCAAAAGCTCGAGAACAGTGTGCTGTCGGTGAAGGCGACGACCCGGCCCCGCCCGAACCGATGAGCAGCCATCTGAACCAGGCGCCCCTTGGCCTGATGTGGCATGGACTGAAACGGCCCGAAGAAGTTGCGTGATGACCAGTCGGGGCCGGCGGAGATGCGGGTGTCTGCGACGAGGGGTGTTCGCACACGACCTCGAACCACCAGCGAGCAGGAGATCGCGTCGAGCATCGGGCGCATGTGATTGACCGTCGGGTGCGCAAACCACGCTGGCCGTCGGTGCTTTGGGCGCTGGCTGCCTCGCGCCAGCACTGCGTCGTGCCGGTATCGGATGCCGAACTGCTCGGCGACCGGATTGAGGTGGGTGCTGCTGCCGAAAACGTTGGTGTGCTCACCGATCATCCACAGGCCGCCGCCTCGGCGCACGAATCGCACGATGGCCGCCACCTCCGCTGGTGTGTAAGGTCGGGTCGGGGTCTTGAGGATCAGTACGTCACAGCGGGCAAGTTCCCGATCGTCGATCGTGCCGCGAGTCGTGCTGACGTGTCCGAAATGTCGGCCGAGAGAGCGAGACAACGACCAGTAGGTGTAAACGGTGCGCAGACCGTAGCTCCGGGTGTCGAGTGGGACGGCAACCGGTTCCCACCGGCTGTGGCTCTCGTCGATCAGGATCCGGCCTTGCTTGGGAGTGCCGGGGTCCGGCAGGTGCCAGGCCATCGCGAGCAGTAGCAGTCCGGCAGCGAATGCCCACGCCGGCTTGGTCGCGCCATCGAGTCGAGGGCGTACGAGCTGTGCTCGGTCGAGCCAGGCCAGTGGGATGATCAGCGGCAGCAGGCTGAGGAGTCCGAGCCCGGGGGGCAAGTCCTGTGGGTGGAGCAGAATCTGTGCCGTCAGACGGATCAGTCCGAAGAGGGCCAGGTAGGAGAGCCAGGCCAGGTGACAGCGCAGTCTTCGGCGTCCAGAGAGCCACAGCCCGATGCCACCGCCCACAGCGAGCAGCAGGAGGGCGGGTGCCATCAGGTTCTCCAGTCTGACCGTCGCCACCGTCCGAAGCACGGCAATGGCCGCTCCATTGCTTGCTGCGTCCAGGCCCAGCAGCCGGTAGACAGCCTCGAGCAGTGAGCCGAGTGGGAGTTCGTGGCGGCGTGCCAGCAGGATCGGTGAGCCGGCTGCAACGAGCGACTGGGCCGAGAGCATCAGCCCGGAAAACAGGCAGGCCTGAGATAGTCGGAGCAGCCCCGCGACGAGCGACAGGCACCCCAGTCCGATGAGTGCCGGGGGGACGCTCCAGATCCCGGGGCAGAGCCAGCTGACCAGGCCGAGGGTCAAGGCCAGCGCCAGACTGGGCAGCGTTCTGGTCTGCTCGATCGGCATCCGGCGGCAGGCGAGTGCGCCGAAGATCAACCCGCCGGCCAGCCAGCCAGGGTGAGCAATCCAGAATCCAGTCAGGCAGAACAGGGCGCACCAGAACCACCTCATCTCAGCGCACCAGGCCAACAACCCGCTCGAGAAATTGCGCATTGCGCTCGTTGCTCAGGGCAAGCAGGCGGGGGTCTGCGATCACGACGAGGCGTCCCTTGCCGACGGGGGTCTCGGCAACGACAGGTTGCCTGCGCAGGCGGACCAGCGCGCGGGCTCGGCCGGACAGCTCGAGCGCCCAGCCCTCCGAGAAGTCTGCGGTCGGCGGCTGGCCGGTCCCGTTACCTAGTGGCCGGGTGCTGATTCGGACTCCAAAGTCGACCAGCCAGGCCAGCTGGCTCTTTGACGGGCCACCGGCAACCAGCACGACCCCCCCCTCTTTCATCAGCACCGTGATCTGTTCGATCTGGTTGGCGGTGAGCGGTGCGAACGATGGGGGCACGAT
>CAZANL010000052.1:0-13802 GCA_964486115.1 uncultured Planctomycetota bacterium | reverse complement strand
TAGCCTGTAACAGCAAAAGCAGTCCCAGCGTGGGCTTGGGAGGACGCAGCCGGAGCATCTGCCAGAGGTTGTGTCGCTGGTCGATAAGCACGCCGAGCAGGCCAAGCAGGACGATCCCCATGACGGCCCAGCGTAGGCCGGTGAAGATCGGCTCGAGCCAGGGGATGGCGACCTGGGCTAGTGGGTGAAACTTGCCGTTGAACAGCGTGTCGTCCCCCTTTGGGGCGAGATCTTTTTTCAGGTGGGTCAGAGCCCAGGTCGGGTCGATGCCGGACGGCGTGCTGCGTTTGAGTTCGATCCCCAGTAGCTTGTTGCGGGCGTGGAAGTAGAAATGGGGCGAGTCGCCGATCAGGAACCCCCCGACAAACAATGCGCCTAGCAGTACCCAGCGTTTCTTGTCGCTGTGCAGGGCGAACTCGAGCAGGATCGCCGAGAGGCCGAGGATGCCGATCGCGCGCTGCAGGTACTTGTAGGGCCGCTCCATCGAGAGCGTGAAACCGAAGAGCTCCGTCTTGAGGCCACCGACCATGGCCACTCCGAGGGTGATCAGGATCCAGGCCGCCAGGAGCAGGAACCAGCCCAGCACCAGATGGCGCACGAGGGTGGACTGGATCGCCTGGCCCAGTTTTCTCTCGTTGATCAGGTGGCAGGTTCGACCGGTGAGGTAGAAGCAGGCCAGCAGCGGTGCGACGAAGCTGATGATCTGGGGGTTGTTGAACCAGCCGATGCCGATCAGCAGCCCCATGCCGAAGACCCGGCGGCGAGTCAACTGCTGGAGCGTGCGCAGGCCGAAGATCAGGATCGCGATGCCGATCATCGAGACCATGATGTAGCTGTGCTGTCGCGCCAGGTTGACCAGCAGCGGCATGGTGCCGAACGCATAGGGCAGGCTACCGGCCAGGGCGCCCAGGCGGCCGCCGATGAGAAAGCACAGTCGGTAGAGCACGACCGTCATCAGGGCCATCAGGATGACCTTGGAGACCGCGGTGCCTTCGAGCGTCGGTCCGTAGATCGCCTGAAACGGCGCGGCGAACAGGGACTCGATGCTGCCGTTGTATGCTTGACCGTAAAAAAAGAGCGGCAGCTTGCCTGCCCAGTGGTGTTTGGCCATCAGGCAGGTGATCGCCCCGTCGCCGTTCCAATGGACTTCAGCGTAGGGGATCATCGGCCAGCGGGCCAGCAGTGCGAGAAGCGCGACGAGCAGCATGAAGGGCAGCTCGCGCTTCCAGCAGAAAGTCGGTGGAGTGTCGCCAGTCTCAGATGCCATTGGCCCGACAGGATAATCGGGGCATGGGGGGGCGGCAAGGCGCCCTCCATATTATGTCGATAAGTCGCTGGCGGTCTGCTGGAGGTCGAATGATCCCAGGGTGAGCGGCGGAGTGTCCCCGCCGGGTCGGCTGAGTGTGTCCCGCAGCGACACGCGGTGCCGGGCCGCTGCTGCGCCTGGCCGAACGTGTTCGTGTCGACTGCAACTCGTTTGGTGGTAATTGCTTGTGGGCGATGCGGAGCTATCGCAGGATCTGGAACAGGTTGTTGCTCAGGTCGGTCCACAGAACCAGTTTTGCGGGGGCCCTGGTCTTCCGGCGGGCCCGGGTGATCTGCGACACCTTGAGGAAGCGACTGTTTCGTGTGAGCAGAATCCAGCTGGCGGTCTGGGTCAGCTTGAGCTCGCCCTGGTCGGCGTCGGAGTCGATGCCCACCGCCTCGTAGCCCAGCTCCTGACTCAAGGCGTGGAGCACCCGGTCGAGCGCGAGGTGGTGGTTGGTCACATGAAACGCCAGGATACCGTCCGGCTTCAGGTGCGCCGCGTACAGTCGAGCGCTTTCCAGTGTGAGCAGGTGGACCGGGATCGAGCCGCCGTTGAAGGCGTCGATGACCAGCACGTCGTAACGCTGTGAGCCGTCGTGGGCAAGCTCGCGCTCCAGCGACACGCGGGCGTCGCCCGGAACGATCTCGATCTGCGCCGGGCTGCGGGAGAGGTAGGAGAACAGCTTCGGATCGCGGGCCAGCCGGATGACCGCCGGATTCAGTTCGTAGAACCGAATCAGGTCTTCGGGAGACCGGCCATACGTCGCCAGGGTACCGACGCCCAGCCCGATCGCGCCGATCCGCAGCGCGCGGCCCTCGGTCCGCTCGGGGTGCAGCTCGATTGCCAGTCCGACGCCGCTGTTGATTCCGTAATAAGCGGTTGGCAGGCGGCAGATGCGCTCGGCCTGGAACTGGTAGCCGTGGAGTACTCCCCCGTGGTGCAGGTTGTGAATCATCGCGTTCTTGGACTCGGCATATGGACGGATCACCACGCGGAGCACACCATAGAAGTTGCGCTCGCGCTGGGCCGCGCCGTAGTGGTAGCGCCAGGCATGTTGTGTCAGCGCCAGGCTGAGCAGGACCAGTATCCCGGCCCAGGCGGCGCGGGCCATTGCTGGCCCCCGGGGCTGCAGGCGGGACGCCGCGGGTCGTCGAGCCAGGCGAACCAGCACTAAACGGGTGGCGATCGAGGCGGCACCGGCAAGGATCCAGTACAACCGCCAGTTGACCTGTTCGCTGCCGGCCCAGCGGTAGATCCAGGCAGAGGGCAGGATCGCTGCTACCCCGAGCGGGAGCCCCAGCGCCGCCAGCTGGACGATCAATGGCTGCCCGACGTGGAGCGGCGATGTCTTGTCTCGCAGTAGCGCTAGCAGGTAGACCCCCATGCAGAGTGCGAAGCCCAGCTGAAACTCGAAGAAGTCGGGGAAGATCAGCGGAGCGAGCAGGCTGGCGAACAGTCCGCCAGCTGCCCCACCGGCGCTGATGGTCAGGTAGAAGCCGGTCAGCCAGCTGGCCTCTGGCTTGAGTCGCACCAGCTCACCGTGGCAGACCATCCCGCAGACGAACATCCCGGCCGAGACACCCGCCACGACCCAGGTTGCCGGGATCGAGCCGGGTTGTTGATACAGCAGCCCACAGAGCAGCCCCATCGCGCCGAGCAGAGTGATGGCCCAGGTGGGGCGTGGATACCACCGGGGGTGGCTGAAGCAGAGGATCATCGTCAGCAGGTAGAGCGCCAGCGGCAAGACCCACAGAAGCGGGAGCGACGCGACCTCCTGGCCCAGGTGGTTGGTCGTCGCGACGAGCACCAGCGAGGGGCAGGCGGCCAGCAAGAACCACAGTACGCGGTCGAGGCGGGGCGGGTGGGCCAGCGGGGTGGTCGTGGACTTTTGCGGCCGACCGGCTTGGGTGGTCAGGGCGCAGCCGACCATTCCGAGCAGGAACAGCAGAAAGGTCGCTCCCCAGAGCTTGGCCTGTGTGGGCAGTGGCCAGTGTGGTTCGATCGCCAGGGGATAGCCGAGCAGACCGATCAGTGAGCCGGTGTTGGAGAGTGCGAACAGTGGGTAGGGCGAGCGATCGGGGTGGCGTCCGGCATACCAGCTCTGGACCAGGGAGCTGGTGGCAGCCAGCAGGAGGAATGGAAGCCCCACGCTCAGGCCGAGCAGCGTCACTAGCCGCAGAGTCGGTCGAGCGGCGTCGACCGGCTTCCATCCGTCGCCGGGTAGCAGGGGGGCGCCCCAGGTCTGGTACTGAAGCCCCAGCGCCGCCGCAGCGACGAGCAGCACGGTGAGGTGGATCAGTCCTTGCCGCCGGGGAGAGACGCAGCGGACCAGGCCGTGGGCATAGAGGTAGCCGGCGAGCAGCGTGACCTGGAAAAATGCCAGGCAGGTCGTCCAGACGACGGGGGAGCCGCCAAACCAGGGGAGCAACAGCTTGCCGATCAGCGGCTGGATGCTGAACAGCAGGAGGGCTCCAAGGAACACCGTGGCACGATAGATCATTTCTGCGGTATTGGACCACAACTCGTGTACACTTGGCCAACAAGATGGAGCGAACGCGCAATTTCTGCATCATCGCCCACATCGATCACGGCAAGTCTACCCTGGCAGACCGCCTGATCCAGACTTGCGACGCGATCGACGAGCGCCGTTTCCGCGATCAGATTCTCGACAACATGGAGATCGAGCGGGAGCGGGGTATCACGATCAAGAGCAACAACATCACCCTGGAGTACACCGCCGAAGACGGCGAGACCTACCAGCTCAACTTGATCGACACGCCGGGCCACGTCGACTTCTCACACGAGGTCCGTCGCTCGCTGATGGCCTGCGAGGGGGCTTTGATCATCGTCGACGCCAGCCAGGGGGTGGAGGCCCAGACGGTGGCCAATCTCTACCTGGCGCTGGAGCACGAGCTGGAGCTGCTGCCGGTGATCAACAAGATCGACCTGCCGGCGGCGGATGTCGAGCGGGTGCAGGAGGAGATCGACGCCGACCTCGGCCTGGATCCGTTCGAGGCGATTCCGATCTCGGCCAAGAACGGGGTGAACATCCCGGCGGTGCTCGAAGGCATCGTGACCAAGCTGCCTCCGCCTAGCGGGGATGCATCGGCGCCGCTTCAGGCGCTGATCTACGATGCGTTTTACGACCCTTACCGGGGTGTGGTGCTGCTCTGCAGGATCTTCGAGGGCACTCTGCGCCCGCGTGAGCGAGTTCGTTTCATGCACACCGGCAGTGAATACCAGGTCGAGGAGGTCGGCCTGAACCAGCTCGAGCGGGTCAAGGTCGAGGGGCTCGAAGCGGGTGCGGTGGGCTATGTTATCGCGGGGGTCAAGGCGATCCAGGACATCAACATCGGCGACACGATCACCCACGTCGAGAATCCAGCTCCAGAGCCGGTGGCGGGGTATCGCGAGGCGCGGCCGGTCGTCTTTTCATCGCTGTATCCGATGACGACCGACGACTATAGCGACCTGACCAAGGCGCTGGAGAAGCTGTCGCTGAGCGACGCCGCGTTGATCTACGAGAAAGTCTCCTCTGCGGCGCTGGGGTTTGGCTTCCGCTGTGGCTTTCTCGGTCTGCTCCATCTGGACGTCGTCCAGGAGCGGCTAAAGCGCGAGTTCGGCATGTCGCTGATCCTCTCCGCGCCGACGGTGCTGTACCAGGTGCTGCTCACCGATGGCACCACCCAGGAGGTCGACAACCCGATCCACTGGCCCGACCCCGGCGAGATCGAGCGGGTCGACGAGCAGTACATCAAGGCCTCGATCATGGTCCCCGAGCAGTACATGGGGGTCGTGATGGAGCTGTGCAAGGAGCACCGCGCGGCTCAGCTGGGCGTCAACTACCTGGCCGTCGGCCGTCTGGAGGTGGTCTCGGAGATGCCGCTGGGCGAGGTGCTCTTCGAGTTCTACGATCGGCTCAAGACCGTCACCCGGGGCTACGGTTCGTTCGACACCGAGGTGCTGGACTACCGTGAGAGCGACATCGTGCGGGTCGACATCCTGGTCAACAAGGAGCCGGTCGACACGCTGGCCTATCTGGTTCACCGGGAGAAGGCGCGCAAGCGGGCGCTGCATTACTGCGAGCAGCTGTCCAAGACGATTCCCAAGCACCAGTTCAAGATCCCGATCCAGGGCGCGATCGGCGGTCGGATTATTGCTCGCACGACGATCAACGCCTACCGCAAGGACGTGGTCGCCAAGTGCTACGGTGGTGATGTCTCGCGCAAGCGAAAGTTGCTCGAGAAGCAGAAAAAGGGCAAGGAGAAGATGAAGCTGATCGGCTCGGTGCAGATTCCGCAGAAGGCGTTCGTCGCCGTGCTGCGCACCGACAATCAGGATGACTGAAGCCGCTGGGCTCTACCTCCACGTCCCTTTCTGCCGCCGCATCTGCCCCTACTGCGATTTCGCTGTTTGCACCGGCACGCCGGAGGCTCGGTCGCGCTACGTCGATAGCCTCCTTGCCGAGATCGCGCTCTACCGTGACCTCGACTGGACCTTCGACACAATCTACTTCGGCGGTGGTACGCCGTCGCTGCTCTCGAGCGAGCAGCTAGGGCGGATTATCGAGGGGCTGGACATCGACGGTGCGCAGATCTTTCTCGAGGCCAACCCCGAGGACGTGACGCAGGATCGTGTGGCCGATTGGCGGGCGCTCGGCGTCCGGACGCTGAGCCTCGGGGTCCAGTCGCTCGACGCGGAGGCGCTGAGGTTTCTGGGGCGTCAGCACGACCCCGAGGGTGCGCGCCGGGCGACCCGGGTCGCCCAGGCAGCCGGCTTCGACACCGTGTCGATCGATCTGATCTACGGCCGACCGGGCCAGAGTGCGCAGGCCTGGCGGCGCGAGCTGGGGCAGGTACTGGCGCTCGAGCCGCAGCATATCTCGTGCTATCAGCTCACGGTTCACGAGGGGACGCCGCTGGCTCGTCGTGCGTTGCCCGAGCTGCCCGAGGCGAGGCAGGCAGAGTTGTTCATCCTGACCCATCAGGCGTTGGGGGAGGCTGGGCTGGCGGCCTACGACGTGAGCAACTTCGCGGCCGCTCCAGCGCACCGCTCACGTCACAACGCCAAGTACTGGCGGCACGTGCGCTATCTCGGACTGGGTCCTGCGGCCCACTCGTTCGACGGTCGCAGACGCTGGTGGAATGCCCGAAGACTACCTGAGTACCGGGCGCTGCTGGCGAGAGGCCAGCGGCCAGTCGCTGGCCAGGAAACGCTCGATCGGGCGGCGCTGCGCCTCGAGGCCCTGATGCTGGGGCTGCGCACCGTCGAGGGTGTCGATCTCGGTATCGAATTCGTGACGCGCAATCGCGAGACGATCGAGCGGTGCATCGCCGACGGTCAGATGCGGCTGTCCGACACTCGTCTGGCCCTGACCACCGAGGGCTTGGTGATCGCGGACGGCCTGGCCGCCGCGCTGGAGATCTAACCTCCGCTGGTGGCCTTTCCGCTGGCCACCTCGATCCGGACCGTCTGCTCACCGATGGTGACCAGCCAGTGCGTTCGGCTGCGGGTGAACTGCACCCTTGCCGAGGACTGGGCACCGATCTGAAGGTGTTCAGCGGCTATCTTCCGGGCTTGCTCGCGGTAGAGTGCCGGTCGGAGATAGCAGGACAGCGCCATGTTGAGTCTGCGGCGGATCTCGGGGTCCTTGTTGTCGAGGTGGTCACGCAGTAGATGAGCCGCCTTCATTCCGAGCGCAGCGAGCTGCCGGGTTGCGCGTTCGCGCGAGGAGAATCTTCTGGCGCCAAGCTGTTCGACCAGTCGGTTGACGTGCCTGACGAGGTCGGGGTCGGAGGTCGGGCGTCGCTGTATCAGCTGGTGAAATTGTCTGGTGATGCTGGCCGCAGGCAGCGAGCCGACAATGGCTATGGCCGGTTTGCAGATTCTTGGGCGCCCGCCGATTACCCGGAAAGTGACCGGCAGTGCCGAGGGGACGTCCACCACCAGGTGGAACGTGCTCGCGTTCTTGGCTGCCCGGTCCGATCTGTACGCGCTTGCCCGGATCCAGACCTGTAGGGCGTGGCCGCCGGGGTCGATCACGCTGCGAAAGATACGGACTGGTTGGCCCGCCCCGCCGATGCCAGCCGGGACGGTCTGGTTGAACACGCCGTAGACCATATGTCGCTGGAAGTCCACGATCGGCGGCTGGACGCCGGGGGCGTGCTCCGCCCACAGTTTTTTCCAGGCTGCCTGGCTGCGCACCGCGACCAAGCGCTTGTCCTGGATCGCGGTCTGGGTGCCGGACCACTCCCTGACGAACTTGGTGGCAGGCGGGAATCCCCACTTGGCGGAGGCTACGGGCGTGAGCAGTCCAGCGAGGCAGATGACAGTGGCGAGTGTTCTCATGGTCAGTTGGAGCCGGCAGCGCACTGAAAAGTTCCCGAGAATCTGGCCCGGGCCGGATAGGATGCCGCCATGGCGCGACTCTACCTGCTCGGCTTGTTGATCTCTCTGCTCCCGGTGGCCTGGGCCGGTCCACCAGACGCAATTTTCATCGGGGGCAATATCCATACGCTCGATCCCCAGCGACCGCGGGCGGAGGCGATCGCGGTGGCGGGTGGCTGGATCGTCGATGTCGGCCGCACGGCGGATGTGCTGAGCGCGCGAGGCGACGAGACTCGTGTCATCCAGCTCGACGGCGCGACGGTCGTTCCAGGCCTGATCGATGCGCATGCTCATCTGGCCAGCCTGGGTAGCTTGCTGACGGGGCGGCTGGATCTGGTTCGAACCCGGAGTTACGACCAGCTGGTGGCGCGGGTCAAGCGAGAGACAGCGCGCCAGGGCAAGGGCCGCTGGATCCTCGGTGGGCGCTGGGACCAGGCCAACTGGGGACAGCAGAAGCTGCCGATCCACGACCGGCTGAGCGCGGCGACCCCCGAGCATCCCGTCTGGCTGATCCGGATCGACGGCCACGCCGGTCTGGCCAACAGGCGGGCGATGACGCTGGCCGGCATCACCGGCGAGACACCCGACCCGCCCGGTGGCCATATCGTTAAGGATGCCCGGGGAGAGCCGACCGGGGTGTTCGTCGACAAGGCGATGGGGTTGATCGCTCGTGCGGTCCGTGGTCGTGCCGGAAAGGGCCTCGCGACCCTGATGCTGGCGGCCCAGCAGCGCTGCCTGTCGGTCGGTCTGACCGGGGTGCACGACGCGGGGCTCTCACCCCATGAGGTGTGGGTGCTGCGTCAACTGGCTGACTCGGGGAAGCTGACCCTGAGGGTCTACGGCATGCTCACGCCCGATCCCTCCTACCTGAAGCAGAACAAACCACTGATCAATCACGCCGGCCATCGCCTGACCGTGCGGGCGGTCAAGTGCATGATCGACGGTGCGCTGGGCTCGCGCGGCGCCTGGCTGCTGGCACCCTACAGTGACCGACCGACCGATCACCGGGGCAAGCCATACGTCGGGCTGCCGGTGCAGAGCACGGCGTTCATCCGGCGAGTCTGCGACGCGGCGCTGGCCAACGGCTACCAGGTCTGCACCCACGCGATCGGTGATCGAGGCAATCGGGAAGTGCTCGACCTCTACCAGGCGGCGCTGAAGCAGCGTCCCGTGGAGGACCACCGCTTCCGCATCGAGCACGCGCAGGTGATCGCGCTGGCCGACATTCCGCGGTTTGCCCAGCTCGGGGTGATCCCCTCGATGCAGCCGACACACGCTACCAGCGATATGCGCTGGGCCGAGGCGCGGCTGGGGCCCAAGCGGCTTGCCGGAGCCTACGCCTGGGCTCGTCTGCTGCGTGCGGGTAGCCGGATCGCCGCCGGCTCCGATTTTCCGGTCGAGAGCGAGAAGCCGCTCTGGGGGTTCTATGCCGCGGTCACTCGGCAGAACCACCAGGGACTGCCCAGCGGGGGGTGGCGTCCGCAGGAACGAATGACCCGGACCCAGGCGCTCCGCGCGTTCACGCTGGACGCGGCCTACGCCGCGTTCGAGGAGCAACAGAAAGGGAGTCTGAAGGTCGGCAAGCTGGCCGATTTTGTCGTCTTGTCGAAGGACATCATGACCTGCGACCCGGCCGATATCCTGCGGGCGACCTGTCGGATGACGGTGGTGGGTGGCCAGGTGGTCTACCGGGCTCGATGAAAAAGCGGCTGCCGATCGTCGCTCAGAGGTCGGCGTAGATCGCCATCACCGCGTCCGCGGTGCGCTCGATGCTGAACCGTTGGGCAGCCTCGCGTGCCGCCACGGCGGTGCTGCGATCGTCGAGCAGGTGCAGGACCGCTTCCGCGAGTGCCTGAGTGTCACGGGGCGAAACCAGCCAGCCGGTCCGCTGGTGCTCGATGATCTCTGTCGGGCCGCCGGCGTCGGCGGCCACCACCGGTGTGCCGGATGCCATCGCTTCGACGATCACCCGTCCGAACGGCTCGGGCTCGATCGAGGCGTGAACCAGCACGTCGAGGGTGCGCAGTCGGGGTGCGATCGGGCTGACGTGTCCCTCGAAGGACAGCACGTCGGCCAGCCCCAGGTCCTGCCCGCGTTGTTGAATTTCTTCGAAGTAGGTCATCTCGTTCTCGGCGAAGGCGACCTTGCCGATGATCTGGAAATGGACCTCGGGCCGTTCGTCGTGGATGCGGGCCGCTGCCTCGATGAACTCGGCCTGGCCCTTCCAGCGCGCGATCTGGGCCACGATCCCGACCGTCGGCTGGGGCCCTGGCTCGCGCGGACCCTCGTAGTCGCTCAGCCGGATTCCGTTGTAGACCACCTGCGCGCTGCCGATCGCCATCGCCTCGCCCACAGCACGCGAGATGACGGCAGTCCGTCGGGCCCAGTGCTCGGCGATGTGTCGCACCAGGGGGCGGAACGGGCCGCCGGTGATGATGTCGCGCAGATGGAGCACCTGGGGGATTCCGGTCAGCCGACCCGTCACGCCGCCGAGCACGTGAGCCTTCATCGAGTTGGTGTGCAGCAGGTCGGGTGCGATCTGGCGGACCGCTCGTGTCAGCGTCGCGATCGCCGGGATAGCCTTGAAGCTGGTCAGCCCTTTCTGGAGGGCGTCCAGGCCAAGTGTGCGGGGAATTCGCAGCAGGTCCTGCGGCAGGTCCAGCTGGTGCAGTGGGATGTCTCGCTGGCGGATCTCGTCGACCAGCGGACCGGGCTGACCGAGCAGGACCTCCGGTTTCACGCGGTCGCGGTCCAGGTGGTCGAGCAGGCCGAGCAGGCTCAGCTCCGCCCCGAGCAGCCGGCTCTCCAGGTCGATGTAGAGAACTTTCATGGCTAGAGGATCTGGGCCATGAAACGCTGGGTTCGGGGTTCGCTCGGGTCGTCGAATATCTTCTCCGGCGGGCCCTGCTCGACGATCTTGCCGTGGTCGATGAAGACCACGCAGTCGGCCACCTCGCGGGCAAATCCCATCTCGTGCGAGACGACCAACATCGTCATTCCCTCGGCCGCCAGTGTCTTCATCACACCGAGAACCTCGCCGACCATCTCGGAGTCGAGCGCGCTGGTCGGCTCGTCGAACAGCAGGATCTCGGGGTCCATTGCCAGCGCTCGGGCGATGGCTACGCGCTGCTGCTGGCCGCCGGAGAGTTGTCGCGGATAGACGTCCGCCTTCTCCGGAATGCCGACCTTGGCCAGCAACGCACGCGCCTTCTCCTCGGCCTCTTGGGCCGATCGCCGGCGGACGACCTGCTGGGCCAGCATCACGTTTTGCAGCACCGTCTTGTGCGGGAACAAGTTGAACTGCTGGAACACCATCCCCACCTCGGCGCGAAACTGATTGAGTGCGCTCTCCGAGTCCGGGAGCGTCTTGCCATTGATCTGGATCCGTCCGCCGGTCAAGCTTTCCAGCCCGTTGAGCGCGCGCAGCAGCGTACTCTTGCCCGACCCGGAGGGCCCGACGATCACCAGCACCTGGCCCCGGGACACCGACAGATCGACCCCGTCCAGCGCCTGGACGTCGCCGGGGAAGCGCTTGACTGCGGCGTGGACCTCAATCAGCGCGGGCAAGGTGTTTCTCCAGGACTCGGACCAGCAGCGACAGGGGAAAGGTGATCGACAGGTAGAGCACTGCAACCAGCAGCCAGGTCTCTAGCGAGAGGAAGTTCCAGCCGATCATGTCTCGCGCGCTCTTGACCAGCTCGACGACGCCGATCACCGAGAGCAGCGAGGAGTCCTTGACCAGGCTGATGAACTGGCCGGCGATCGCCGGCAGGCTGGTTCGGAGCGCCTGCGGGAGGATCACGTGGCGCATCGCCTGACCGCGTGAGAGGCCCAGTGCGCGGGCCGCCTCCATCTGCCCCTTGTCGACCGACTCGATTCCGCCACGGATGATCTCGGCCAGGTAGGCTCCGGCAAAGACCGAGAGCGCCAGACCGCCGAGGATGAAAGCGCGGTTGTCGGTCCACAGCTGGCCCAGCGGCTCGCTGAGAGGCTTGTCGAGGCCGGTGCCGATGATGTAGTAGGCGACGAAGATCTGTATCAGCAGCGGACTGTTGCGGACCAGTTCGACATACGCCCCGGCCCAGCGCCGCAGCCCCCAGTTGGGAGAGATGCGGGCCAGGCCGGCGAGGATGCCGACCGGCAGTGCGACAGCGATCGCGACCAGCGAGACCTTGAGGGTCAGCCACAAGCCGGTGAGCAGCGGCGGGCGCCCGTCTTCGTCCGGTGCGTAGACCGTCTTGAGCGCCTCGGGCCAGTTCCACTCATACGTCGTGTTGGCGATCCCGTACCAGAGCGGGTAGCCGATTGCCAGGGCAATCAGCAGAAAGACCGCTAGACCGGACAGGAAGCGGGTCAGACTATTTCCCCGGTACGTCCGACAGCCAGGGCATGTCGACGAAGTACGTCTGTTCGAGCTTGGCCAGCGAGCCGTTTTGCTTTAGCGCGTCCAGCGCCGCGTTCAAGGCGGCCAGCAGCTTGGGTGAGGTCTTGCGCACGGCGATGCCGAGCCCCTCCTCGGTGAATGGCTCGAGCAGCGCCACGGTGGTCTTCTTGTTGCGCATCGCGTAGATCGCGATGAACGGCTGATCGAAGACCATCGCCGCGGCCCGCCCCTGCTGGACCTCGATCGCTGCTTCGACCGCCTTGTCCAGCGGCTTGGTCCGGGCCAGCGGCATCAACCGGCGAACTGCTTTTTCGCCGGTGGTCCCGGCCTGGACCGTGATGGTCAGTCCCTTCTGGTTGAGGTCTTTGTAGGACTTGTACTTGTCCTTGTCCTTGCTGTTGATCAGCACGGACTGGCCGGTGTGATAGTAGGGTGTGGTGAAGTCGACGACCTTCTGGCGTTTCGCGTCGATCGACATGCCGGAGATGATGCAGTCCACCTTGCCGGTCCGCAGCGTGGGGATGATGCCGTCCCAGGCGACGTTCTTGAACTCTACCGCGACCCCCAGCTCCTGGGCCAGCAGCCGGGCCAGCTCGACGTCGTAGCCGATCAGCTTACCGCTGCTGGTCTTCATCTCGAACGGGAGGTAGCCCACCTCTTGAGCCACGATCAGCTTACCTCTCTGCTTGATCTGTGCCAGGTGGCTCGTTTCGGCCGAGTTGGTCTTCCCCGGCGTGTCTGGCTGCTTCCTGTTGCAGGCGGCCAGGCCCAGGGTGACCAGGCAGAGAAACAGCAGGGTTCGCAGACGGGGCGTCATGTTCGATCTCCTGTGCAATGGGGGAGGTAGATGGGCGGTTCTACCTCTATTTGCGTCTGGATTCAATATTCCCAGCTGTTAGGCTTCGCCCGTCGATAATCGAGCTGGGAACCGATGAGACCCACCCATACCCTGCCGTGCCCGACCGACGACGTCCGGGTCCTCTGTCGGGAGGCGATGGAGGCGCTGTAGTGGCTGCTGCCGAATTCGAGGGATTCACCGAATACGACTTCGATCTGTTCACCCGGGACAAGTGGCGCTCGGACAATTACAACGAGCCCCGGCTCAAGGTCCGCCGCAAGCTGGCCGCGGTGGCCAAGCGGCTCGAGCAGCGTTTCAAGGCGGACGGCGTGCCGCTGTCGCACAAGACCAGCCTGCACAACCCGTGCAAGTACAACGGCAAGAGCGTGCGCTCGATCAAGGCCTACTTCGCCCGCGACAAGAAGGCGCGGGCCGCGCTGAAGAAGATATTCGGCCCGGTGCTCGGCAAGGACCTCGACCCGCACTATCACAATACGCAGCTGTGGATCAAGGCGCAGGTGGACGGCATCGAGTTCAGCATGAGCATCCACCCGAGCTCCTGGTGGGACGGTGAGACATTCAAGCAGGTCTGTGGCACCCGTAACGGGCGCGCCGATCTGTGCGAGCTGCTGAGGCCGCTGCCGGACTACCATCTACAACTGCACGACTGGAAAAAGCTCTATCCGTGCCAGACCATTCAGCCGGACGAGCTGGCCGAGATCACCGGCAACTACAAGTCGGCCGAGCACTGGCTGCACTGCTATCGACTGATGCCGGCCGAGGCGGTGGTGGCGCAGGGCGCCGACTTCGTCGAGACGGCTTGCGAGGATCTGGCTCGTCTGGTCCCGGCGTACTTCTTCATCACCTGGTCGGCCGAGCGTAAT
>CAZANL010000051.1:0-13898 GCA_964486115.1 uncultured Planctomycetota bacterium | reverse complement strand
TCCGCGGGATCGGACTGTCCAATGATGGGCGCAGCGGCGGCTTCCTGGCCCCCGCCGCCGATGGCCAGCTGCGCGCGATGCGCTCGGCTTACGAGATGTCGGACATCGATCCGACCGCGATCTCGCTGCTCGAGTGCCATGCGACCGGCACTCCCGTGGGTGATGCTGTCGAGTTGAACAGCGCCGCGACCTTGTTTTCCGGAGCGTCCGACCTTCCGCTGGGCTCGCTCAAGGCGAACCTCGGACACCTGATCTCGGTCGCAGGCGCCGCCGGCCTGATCAAGCTGCTCGGAGCACTCGAACATGGCGTCCTTCCGCCGAGCCGGACGGTCGACCAACCGCTCGAGGCGCTGGGCGGCAAGCCGCTGCGGCTGCTTCAGAGACCAGAGGAGTGGGACGGGCCACGGCGCGCGGGGCTGAGCGCATTCGGTTTCGGCGGCAACAACGCGCACTTGATCGTCGAGTCGGCTGACGCAGACGTCACGCGGACACTGGTTGCCGCCCCCTCCCGCCCGGAGGTCAAGGTGGCCATCGTCGCACTCGAGATCGAGCGCGGGGATCTCACCGAGGTCACCCTCGACGCGAACGGCCTCCGCTTTCCGCCGGTCGATCTGGCCCAGACCCTGCCCCAGCAGCTGATGATCCTCGAGCTGGCACGGCGTGTTTCCGCGCGTGTCCAGCTACCGGAAAACCGCACCGCGGTGCTGATTGGTATAGGCTGCGACCCCGAGATCTGCCGCTACGCCGCCCGATGGCGGCTGCCGGTCTGGGCCGAGGCCTGGGGGCCGGCACCCCCGGAGTGGGTCGAGACGGCTCGCGATCAATTCATCCAGGGCCTTCAGGCCGCCGGCGTGGTCGGAACGATGCCCAACATTCCGGCCAACCGGATCAACGCGCAACTCGACCTGGCTGGACCGAGCTTCACCATCAGCTCTGAAGAACTCTCTGGTGTACGCGCCCTCGAGCTTGCTGAGCGGGCGCTGCGCCATCACGAGATCGATGCTGCGCTGGTGGGCGCCGTCGACTTCAGTCGAGAGCCGGTGCATCGGACAGCCGCCGAATCGGTCCTCGGTGACGGGGCAGCCGAGGACGCAGGGGTGCTGCTGGTGCTCAAGCGTCTGGAGGACGCCTGGCGCGACGACGACCCGATCCTCGCCACCTTGACGCCCGGAGGTCAAATCAGCTGGACCGAGCCGGCCTCGGAGCGCGCCCATGCTGCCTGGGGCTTGCTGCAGGTCGCCGACGCCACGATCGAATTGCACAACGACGTTCGGCTCTCTCCGCAACAGCGCAGCACCACGCTCGAGCTGACGGCACTCGGAGGACAGTCCAGTTGCGTCGGTCTGGCGCAGGGCCCGGACCGCCCGCGTCTGCTCACCCCCGAAATGCGGGTCTACTCAGGCGCAGACGCCGCCGAGATCATACGGGCACTGGCGGAAGACCGGCGGGGGGAGAACGGACCGGCCCGGCTGGTGCTGACCCAACCCGATGCGGATGCAGCAGCCCACACGTTTCTGGCAAGCAACCCCAGCCCCGAGTTGACCCGCATCGGATCTGGCGCTTACTGGTGTGGCGCCCCTATCACGGGAGAACTGGGTTTTGTCTTCACCGGGGCGGCCGCCGCTTATCCCGGCATGGGTCGCGAGCTGTTACGTGCTCACCCCGAGCTGGGACATGAGACCATCGCTCGATTTCCGGCGCTGGCCGCAGCCGAAGGCTGGCTCGACCCAAATGCGGCGGGATTGCTGGCGGACCCCCTTGCCGTTCTGCTCGGCTGCACTCTGCTCAGTCAGGTACACGCCCGGCTGACGGGCACCTTGCTCGGGCTTCGTCCCGACGCGGTGCTGGGCGTCTCTTCGGGCGAGACCAACTCGATGTTCGCCACCGGCGCGTGGCGCGACCTCGACGGCCTGTTCAGCGGAATAGAGCAGTCCGGGATGTACACCGAACAGATCGCCGGGGAATGCCAAGCGGCACGCAACGCTTGGGGTGCTGACTGCCCAGAACCGCTGGACTGGCGCTGCTGGCGGCTGCTGATCGACGCCGATCGTGTGACCGAGGTCGTGGCAGGTGAGCCGTTCGTGCGGCTGACCATGGTCAATGCACCGGCCGACTGCGTGATTGCCGGACAGGCGGAAGACTGCCGGCGTGTCATCGAAACACTGGGCCGCAGCAGGGCCCTGCCACTGGGGCATGACATCGTGGCCCACTGCCCTGAGCTGGGCACCTGGCGCGACGAGTGGCGAGCGCTACATCATCGACAGACCGAGACTGTCGCAGGCATCCGTTACTACTCGAACGCCGCCGGCGGGAGCTACATCCCAACCCCAGACAGCGTGGCCGATGCGCTGACCGACCAGCAGACCGACCGCGTCGACTTCCGCAACGTGATCCAGGCGGCCTGGCGAGACGGCGTTCGCATCTTCGTCGAACATGGACCGCGAAACCTATGCACCGGTTGGATCAGCCAGACCCTGGGCGATCGGGAGCACCTGTGTCTGGCGCTCGATCGTTCCGGCGCGGGTATCGAACACCTGCTCGAGACCGTGGCCATGTTGGTGGCAGCCGGGCAGAACATCCAATGGCGCACCCTTTTCATGGACGCCGCGCCCAATCCATCCAAGGCGCTGCGCTTCCCGGCCCATCCGGAGCCCGTCTCATTGCCACCACTACCTGAATCCGGACCGGAATCTGGTCCGAGAATCCAGCATATGACGCCGCCACCGCTGCTTCCCCCTGTGTTGAGCCGGACAAAAAAGCTGACCGAGCCGGTCTCCGCCACGACTCGTGAGCCCGCTCCCGCCCCGGTTTCACCAGCAGTGACCCCGCCAACGCCGTCGGCGGCCGTGGCGACCCCGTCGCCCCCGCCGCAGAGGACTGGCAACGGGCGGTCCACCGCCCCAGCGGGCTCAGCGGTCCACATCGCGACCAATCTGCGGGCATTCCATGAGCAGGTGGCCACCGCACACCGGCTGTTCCTGGCACAGCAAGAGCGAGCGGCTCAGCATTTGCTCGGCCTGGGCAGTACCACCCCACCGACAACCGTGCCACCGACAACCGGCCCAACCGCCCCCAGGCCAACGACCCCCGCGCCGGCGGTCGCCGCGCCGCAGCCCTCTGTTCCGGCAGCCCAGCCTCCAACGCCCCCCCCCACTGCCAAGCCGCATGCCGAGAGGGCCGAGGCATCGCCTCAATTGCCAAGGGACCTGCCCGGCCCGACGTACGATCGGGCCCAGCTCGAGGTGCTGGCCAGCGGTAAGATCTCGGAAGTCCTGGGACCGCTGTTCACACAACAGGATGACTTCCGACGTCAGGTTCGCATGCCCGAGCCACCGCTACTGCTTGCCGACAGGGTCACCGGGATCGACGCCGCCGCCGGCAGCATGGGGAAGGGCACGATCTGGACCGAGACGGACATCGGAGCCGATGCCTGGTACCTGCAACAGGGTCGCATGCCCGCCGGGATCATGATCGAGTCCGGACAGGCCGACCTGCTGCTCATCTCGTGGCTCGGAGTCGACTTCCAGAACCGCGGGGAGCGGGTCTATCGCCTGCTGGGTTGCGAGCTGACCTACCACGGCACGCTGCCCGAGGTCGGTGATCGGCTGGACTACGAGATCCACCTGGACGGATACGCCCAACAGGGACCGATCCAGCTGATGTTTTTCCACTACGACTGCCACGTCGAAGGTCAGCTCCGACTGTCTGTCCGCGGCGGCCAGGCGGGCTTTTTCAGTGACGAGGAGCTGGCCGGATCGGCCGGAATCCTCTGGGATCCAGCGACGGGTGAATGCCGGGAGCAGGTGCGACTGGACCCACCGAGCATCACCTGCCTGCACCGCGGGTTCGACAAACGCCAGGTCGAAGCGTTCACCGAGGGACGCTTGGCCAGCTGCTTCGGACCCGAGTTCCGTCTGGCCAGTTGCCATGTGCGCAGCCCGCGGATCGCCGGCGGAAGGATGCAGCTGTTCGACGAGGTCTCGCTATTCGACCCCAGGGGCGGGCCGTGGCAGCGTGGCTACCTGCGAGCTGAGAAACAGCTGTCTGACGAGGAGTGGTTCTACGACGGCCACTTCAAGAACGACCCCTGCATGCCGGGTACGCTGATGCTGGAGGGCTGCCTACAGACGATGGCCTTCTACATCGCGGCCCTGGGCTATACCGTCCAACGCGACGGCTGGCGCTTTCAGCCGGTGCCGGAGCAAACGTACAAGCTGCGCTGCCGCGGTCAGGTGATCCCGGGAGCCCGCGACCTGGTATACGAGGTGTTCGTCGAGGAGGTGGTCGACGGTCCGATCCCGCTACTGGTCGCCGATCTGCTCTGCACGGTCGATGGCCTGGCCGCGTTCCACTGTCGCGGGATGCAACTCAGCCTGGTCCCTGACTTCCCCCTAGAGAGCCGGAGTCGGCTGATGCCTCCGATCGATCAGTCGGCGGTGTTCGACTTCCGCTCCCTGGCTGCCTGTGCCTGGGGCCGGCCTTCCGACGCCTTCGGACCGATGTACCGCGTCTTCGACACGCACCGCCGCTGTCCCCGCCTGCCCGGTCCGCCTTACCACTTCATCTCCCGTGTGGCACGGCTCGACGCGGAGGCCGAAACCCGCCAGTCTGGCGGCGTGGTCGAGGTGGAGTACGATATTCCACCCGACGCCTGGTACTTCGCCGAGAACGGCAACCGCTCGATGCCGTTCTGCGTGCTTCTCGAGGCAGCGCTGCAGCCCTGCGGCTGGCTGGCCTCTTACGTCGGTTGCGCACTGTCCTCCGACGAGGACGTCTTCTTCCGCAACCTCGATGGCACCGGCACTCAACACGTCGAGGTCCTGGCGGACGCCGGCACATTGGTCACGAAGGTCACCAGCACCGGCATCTCCAAGGCCGGACCGATGACGATCGTCAGCTTCGAGGTCGAATGCCACATCGGTGAAACCCGGGTCTACACGATGGACACCGTGTTTGGCTTCTTCCCCGAGGCGGCCCTGGCCAGCCAGGTTGGACTACCCGCCAGCGAAGAGGAGATCGCCCGACTGACAGAGCCCTCGGAGTTCTCGCTCGACCTGCGCCATCGTCCGGAGCAGTACTTCAACCGGGCGCTACGACTACCGGGTCCGATGCTGATGCTCCTCGACCGGATCAGCGGCTGGTGGCCGGAACAGCGCCGACTGCGGGCCGAGATCGACGTCGATCCCGACCAGTGGTTCTTCAAGTGTCACTTCATGGGTGATCCGGTTCAACCCGGTTCGCTCGGCATCGAGGCGATGTTGCAGCTGCTGCAGTTCCACATGCTGCACCAGGGAATGGACCAGGGCATCGAGGACCCACGGTTCGAACCGATCCTGCTCGAGCAGCCCATGACCTGGCGCTACCGCGGGCAGGTCCTTCCCAAAAACAGCCGGGTCATCGTCGAGCTCGTGCTCGAAGACGAGGGCCCCCACCATGCCATCGGCAAGGCCTGGCTGTGGGTCGACGGGATGCGAATCTACGAGGCGGTGCAGATCGGCATGCGCGTCACGCCTGACCGTGCGCAGCTGAGAGCCGGAGAAGACGAGGTGCTGGACCCCACCGTCGACAGATGGCTCGGGGACCATCGCCCGACCTGGACAGTGCCCGCGCTGGCCATGATGTCGATGGTCGACCGACTGGCGCAGGGAGCGCTGACCCGTGCGCCGGGTCAGGTCGTCATCGGCCTGCGGAACGTCCGCGTTCACCGCTGGCTCGGATTCTCAGAGGGCCCGCAGGCACTCAAGGTGCACGGCGTGCCCCGTGGCCCAGACCGTGTGGAGTGCCAGCTGCTCGTCTGGGAGGAAGAGCGCTACCATACCGTCGCCTCGGGAGAGGTGATCGTGGGCGAGCACTACCCCCTGGGGCAGCGCCCAGCTCAGGCGCCTGAACTGCAAGAGCAGCCCGACCCGTACGAGGCCGGCCGTCTGTTCCACGGCCCAGCCTATCAGGCCCTCACCGCACTGTTCAGCGGCCCTGGTGCCGCGTCCACACGACTCGACGCGACCAGTACCGGGGTACCGATTGGTGCACTCAACCAGCGTTTGCTGGATGCAGCGACCCACGGGATTCCCCACGACAACCTGCACGCCTGGGATAGCCAGATCGGGCCGGAACAGGTGGCCTATCCGGTCCTGATTCCCACGGCGACGTTCCACCGTCCAGTCCCGACCGCCGGAGAAGTTCGCTGTGAGGCCCGCTTTGCCGGTTTTCACGGCGGCCGACAGTTTCCCAAGATCGCCTTGACGCTGATTCACGCCGACTCGGTCTGGGCCGAGATCACACTCGTCGAGTCGCTGTTTCCCAAGGGACCGCTGGGCGTGCCGGAACCGCAGACACGCCGCGCGTTCTTACGCGACCGGGAGTATGTGCCCGGTCTGGGACTGTCACACCAGGAAGACGGCACGACCGTGCTGACCGAGGAGGTGGTCGCCCGGAGCAACTGGCTGGACGGTTCACTGGCGAAGGCCTATGACGCCTCCAGCGAGGACCTGACTCGCGAACTGGCGATCAAGGAGCATGTCGCTCGCCAGGCGCAGGTCCACCCCGCCTGGGTCACCCCGGACGGCTCGTGTTCGGCAACGCCGTACAATCGTTATTCGGTGGTGGCCCGGCCGGCTGAAAGTGGCTGGCGGGTGAACAACGTCAGCCCGATGTCACTCGACCTCACCGCTGCCCGAGACCACTGGCGAGAGAGACTGTCAACCGGCCCGTGGATTGGCGAAGACCTGCTGCTGGGCCTGGCCCAGCGCTTCGTGCGCTCGGTCAACCTCTCCGACCCACCCGCCTTCCAGGCCCTCAGCCAGCGGGGCGCGATCTTCCTGGCCAACCACCAGGTCGGTGTCGAATCGGTGCTGTTCAGCATTCTGAGCGCCGGGTTGCTCGGAGTGCCCACAGCGGTGCTGGCCAAGCAAGAACACAGCAACTCCTGGATCGGTCGGATGCTAGCGAACCTGTTTGCTCGACCGAACATCGAGAACCCGTCCCTGCTGGCGCTCGTCGATCGGGACGATCAACAGCAGATGCTGGCAACTCTGAACTCGCTGTTCCGTCGGGTGGCTGAAGGCGGGCGCTCGCTACTGATCCATGTCGAGGGCACTCGATCGCTGCAGTGTCGTCAGCCCGTCGAAGTAGTCAGCACGACTGCGATAGACCTGGCGGTCAAGACCGGCGCTCCGATCGTACCCGTGCGATTCAGCGGCGGCCTGCCGATCGAGCCGCTGAAGCAGAGAGTCGAGTTCCCGATCGGGTTCGGCCGTCAGGACTACCTGATCGGCGCCCCGCTGGGCGGCCTTGAGGGGCTCACCTCGACCGAACGAAAGCAACACGTTCTGGAGGCACTCAACCGACTCGGCGGCACCAGGGAGTTCGAGACCCCACACCCCGGCGACCCCGTTTTCGCGCAGCAAATCGAATCCGGCGGCGGTTCATCGACCCATGTCGTCCTTCGGGAAGTGCTCTCCCAGTTGAGCGACCCCTGCGAAGAAACGCGCGCCTGGCTGCAACAGGACGAACCCGCATTTGACTGAGAGACCTGGCAACCAGCTGGGCCAAAGGTTCGATGACCTGGTCCAGGAAGCAAGCGAGCTGGCCGGTCAATATGGCGTCGCGCCCGAGGAGGTGACCCATTGCGCCAAGGCGATCGAGGCCCTGCTCGCCGCCATGGAGTTCAACCCGACCCCGGTCTCCACCGCGCACCTCGAAGCAACCAGTTACGGGCGCTACCAGGTGGAGAAGCAGCTCTCCACTGGCGACATGGGCGCGATCCTGCAGGCGTGGGACCCAAAACTCAAACGAGCCCTGGCGATCAAGGTGATGTTGAGCGAGACGGCCTCCGAGCGAAGCCAACAGCGTTTCCTATACGAAGGTCGGATCACCAGTCAGCTCCAGCACCCCAACATCGTCCCGGTCCACGATATTGGTCAGACACCCGATGGCCGGCAGTACATCTGCATGAAGCTGGTTCCGGGATGCACTCTGGCCGAGAGACTGACCCAGATCGAGGACCCACAGGCCGCTCTCCCCGGCTTGCTGCGAAATTTCCTCAAGATCTGCGACGGGATGGAGCTGGCCCATGCCCGCGGAGTGATCCACCGCGACCTCAAGCCAGCCAACATCATGATCGGTGAGTTTGGCGAGGTCCTGATCATGGACTGGGGCGTCGCACGTGATCCTGGGCAGCCTGCGACTGAGACCGAACCTGACGACCCTGGAACTGATCCGCTGGCAACTCTCGATGGCGAGATCCTGGGCACCCCCGCCTTCATGTCGCCAGAACAGGCCCGCGGTGAGATCGACCGCATCGATCATCGCAGCGACATCTACGGCTTGGGAGCCATCCTCTACGCCATGCTGACCGGTGGACCGCCCTATCAAGGCAATCCCCAGGAAGTTCTGGTGCAGGTCAGCCTGGCCGGCATGAAAGTCCCGTCCCGGCAAGCCCCCGGACGGGTGGTGCCAAGAGAGCTAGACTCCGTGGTCATCCACGCAATGGCAGCCGACCCAGATGACCGCTACCCCAGCGTCGCCGCTCTGCGCAGCGAGATCGAAGCCTACCTCACCGACAGAAAATTGGCCGCCGCGCAGTACAACGCCTGGCAAGTGCTCCGCAAGTGGCTTGCCCGGCACCGGGCCGTCAGCCTGGTTTGCGCAGCCGCCCTGCTGCTCATCATCATCATCACCACCGTCTTCATGCTCAGGCTCAGCACCCGACGCAAGCAGGCCGAGCAGGCCGCCCAATCAGAGAGAGCATTACGTGTTCAAATCGAGCAGGAAGCCCGCCGCGACCGCGAAGTGACGCTCTTGCGCCGCCTGGAGGACCAGGCACGCAACCAGCTCTGGCCAACTCTGCCGGAGAAGTTGCCCGCCTTGCGTTCCTGGCGCAAACGGGCCGAGACGCTGCGGGAGAAAGACCTCCGCAAGCGGCTGGCCTTGGTAACGGCCTCCATCGAGAAGCGAATTCGCACCGCCGAGCGGATCGCCTTGCTTTCCCGGGGACGTGATTGGGCCGATTGCGGCATCCCGCCACAGGCCGGGCTGGTACCACTCGGCCGGGACCCGGCCTCGAAGCTAGCGGAGTTTGCCCACCTGCTGAGCGGACAGATCCCTAATCGACGACGGGACGGGACCCTCGAGCTGACCAATCGTTCGGCCGTGGTTCTGGTGCTGATCCCACGGGGAACACTACAGATGGGCGCGTCCCGCAGCGGACTGGAGCCCGACGCCCAGGCGCGACCTGACGAAGGCCCGGTCCACCCCGTCCCGATCGAGGCCTACCTGATCGGCAAACACGAGTTGACGGTTGGCCAGTGGCGCCGGATCACGGGCGAAGCCCGAGCGGGCGACGACCGGCTGCCGGTCTCTCTGGTCAGCTGGAGTGCGGCGCGTAACGCTTTGAGGCGGGTCGGCCTGGACCTGCCCAGCGAGGCACAGTGGGAGTGGGCAGCACGCGGTGGGAGCAGGACCACCTGGTGGACCGGAGCTAACCCTCTCCGACTGACCGCCGCCGCCAACCTGGCGGACCAGGCACTACATCGCACCGATCGCTCCGCCCCACACGAGCTCTGGCTCGACGACGGGTACGCGAAAACGGCTCCCGTGGGCCAGTTCCGGGCCAATGGCTACGGACTGCATGACGTGGTCGGAAACGTGCGGGAGTGGTGCCTCGACAGACCACTCAACTATGACGGCAAGCTCGATCCGACCGCCCAGTGGTATCGTGTTCAGCGCGATGCCAGCTACGCCGAGCTAGCCATCGAGGGTCGTTCGGCGCGGCGCCATCGAGCCGCCCCGCAGTCGGCCTCTCCGCAAACGGGCCTACGACCGGCGCATCCTGTCAGCCGTTGAACAGCGCGCGGCGCGCGTCCTGGGACGCTACCGTGATTGTGACGGTCACCCGCCTCAGACGGCCGCGGTGGCTTCCTGGTCGGCGGTGTACTTTCCATAACGTGCCGCACCGTTCATCGCGGCCCGATGATGGTACGCCTGCTGCGCCGCCGGCACATTGGCCGGCTCGCCCTTCCAGGTGCTGATCGCACTCTGCTGCAGTGCGCGGCCGTAGCTGAAGCTCAGCTCCCACGGCAGGCGCACGCCCGCTGCGTTCATCGCGTTCAGGTTGGCCGTTGCCTGCTGCTCGGTCTGTCCGCCGGACAGGAAGACGATGCCAGGGACCGCACCCGGCACGGTGCGGCGAAGTACCTCGATCGTGCGAGCCCCGACCTGTTCCGGACCCGCCTGCTCCGCGCAGTCCTTACCGGAAATCACCATATTTGGTTTGAGCAGGGTACCCTCGAGTAGCACACCCGCTTCGTTAAGCGCACGGTAGACCTCAACCAGCACCCTCTCGGTCACCGCTGCGCAGCGATCGATCCCGTGAGAGCCGTCCATCAGCACCTCGGGCTCGACTATCGGCACCAGACCCTGTTCCTGGCAGAGCGCAGCATAGCTGGCCAGATCCCGCGCGTTACGATGAACCAGATACTCGCTCGGCAGCACATCGGAGATCGAGTAGACAGCGCGCCACTTGGCAAATGTGGCACCCAGCCCGGCATATTCAGCGAGCCGTTCGCGCAGGCCGTCGAGCCCCTGAGTCAACTTCTCGCCGTCACGCCCCGTCACGTCATGGGTGCCTCTATCAACCTTGATCCCGGGATGGATGCCCGCTTCTGCGAGCAACTGGCGAAGGGGCTTCCCGTCGGCTGCATCCTGGCGCAGCGTCTCATCGAACAGGATCACACCGCTGATATACTGGCCAACCGAGGTGCGGAACAGCATTTCCCGGTAATCCCGCCGATTAGCCTCGGTGGAAGGGACATCGATGGCCTTGAAGCGTTTCTCGATCGTCGGGAAGCTCTCGTCAGCAGCAAGAATGCCCTTGCCGGCCGCTACAATCTCGTTCGCAATCTGCTCGAGTTGACTCATCTGTGATTCTCCTGCAGCGCTCTGCTGATTATGTCCTTTCTATCTTTTGGTCGGGCATTATAGAGTGAGAGGTACAAAAGACCAGAGTTTCCGGATGCAGTGGACCGATAACCGAATCTACCGAGTATTGAGGATCGTCATGGGCTTGCTCTTCGTCCTCTCGGGCGCCAGCAAGCTGGGTGAGACCGTCCTGTTCAGCGATCTGATCCGCCGCTATGGGCTGCTCCCTGACGCGCTGATTGTACCGGTGGCCCGGGGCCTGCCGCTGCTCGAGTTGATCGCCGGCGTCGGCCTGATCTTCGACATCCGTGGCAGCCTGACGGCGACCAGCGGAATGCTGATGCTGTTCATGGCTGTCCTGTCCTACGGCATTTTCAGGGGGATCGACGTGGGCTGCGCCTGCTTCGGCTGGGGCGCCCTGTCCGGAATGCTCGAAGCCAGTCCCTCCGCCACGTTGCTACGTGACATGGTGTTGCTCGGAGTCTGTGCGTACCTCTACTATTGGCGCCATGCCAACTCCGAGAAAGCCTCCACTCAGGACGACCCCAGCTCGGCCTAAAAAATCTCGTCACCTGAGTCTCACCCGGTCTTGGCTCCCGACACTGACCGGGAGCCAGGATCGCATCGCTCCGGCCCCCGAGAAATGATGGGGCTAGCGCTCCCAGACCCGCCCAGCCCGATCGAGCCCACCCGTCCGGGCCGGCCAGTCGATGGCATCTCGAAATTGCTATGGTAAGTTCTCCTCGATGACGACAGACCCAAAAGACACCGACTCCGAGAAGCGGGATTTCATCCGCGACATCATCAACGAGGACAACCGGACCGGCAAGCACGACGGCCGAGTACACACCCGGTTCCCCCCCGAACCGAACGGCTATCTGCACATCGGACATGCCAAGTCGATCTGCATCAATTTCGGCATCGCCGAGCAGTACGGCGGCCTGTGCAACATGCGCTTCGACGACACCAACCCAGCCAAGGAGGACGTCGAGTACGTGGACTCGATTCTCGAGGACGTCCGCTGGCTGGGGTTCGACTGGGAAGACCGGCTGTATCACGCCTCGGATTACTTCGAAGAGCTCTACGGATTCGCGGTCCAGCTGATCGAACAGGGCAAGGCCTATGTCTGCAGCCTGAGTCAGGAAGAGATTCGCCAGTACCGGGGCACACTGACCGAAGCCGGTAAGGACAGCCCCGATCGCGATCGCAGCGTCCAGCAGAACCTCGACCTGTTCGAACGGATGAAGGCCGGTGAGTTCGAAGACGGCGAGTACGTGCTGCGCGCAAAGATCGACATGTCCTCTCCCAACATCACCCTGCGCGACCCGGCGATCTACCGGATCAAGAAGACGGACCACCACCGGACCGGCGATAGCTGGTGCATCTACCCGATGTACGACTACACGCACTGCCTGTCGGACATGCTCGAGGAGATCACCCACTCGATCTGTACACTGGAGTTCGAGAATCACCGTCCACTCTACGACTGGGTGCTCGACACCCTGGGAACGCCATGTCACCCCCAGCAGATCGAGTTCGCCCGTCTCAACCTGACCTACATGGTGATGAGTAAGCGCAAGCTGCTGCAGCTGGTCGACCAGGGCCACGTCTCCGGCTGGGACGACCCCAGGATGCCAACGATATGCGGCCTTCGCCGACGAGGCTACACACCGGAGTCGATCCGCGCATTCTGTGACAAGATCGGGGTGGCCAAGCGGGACGGCGTGATCGAGATCTCTCAGCTGGAGCACTGCCTGCGGGAGCACCTGAACGAGATCGCCCCGCGGGTCATGGCGGTCCTCGACCCGCTGAAGGTCGTGATCACCAACTACCCGCAGGGTCAGACCGAGCAACTGGTCTTCCCCTGGCATCCAACAGACCAGAGCATGGGCAGCCGAGAGGTGCCCTTCTCTAGAGAGATCTACCTGGAACGGGGTGATTTCATGGAGGATCCTCCGCGAAAATTCTACCGCCTGGCACCCGGTCGTGAGGTACGACTGCGCTACGCCTACTACATCACCTGCCAAGAGGTGATCAAGAACGACGATGGTGAGGTGATCGAGCTGCGCTGCACCTACGACCCCGCGACCAAGGGGGGCGACTCACCCGACGGGCGAAAGGTCAAGGCCACACTGCACTGGGTTTCGGCGGAGCACGCACTCGACTGCGAGGTCCGGCTCTGCGACCACCTGTTCAACCGACCCGACCCTGGCTCGGACGGGGACTTCCTCGAAGATCTCAACCCGGACTCGATGCAGGTCATCACGGCCCAGGTCGAGCCGAGCGTGGTAGGCGCCGAACCCGGAACGCACTATCAGTTCGAGCGTAAAGGCTACTTCTGCGTCGATCGGGACGGGGCTCCAGACCAGCCGGTGTTCAACCGCACGGTCGGCCTTCGGGACAGCTGGGCCCGCCTGCAAAAACAACAACAACAACAACAACAACAAAAGCCCAAGCAGAACAAGCAAAAGCGGCGCAGACGAGAGGCAAGTAGCTGAAGGTCCACCTGGTCGACGGCACGTTCGAGATCTTCCGCTGCTTCTACGGCGCCCCCCGCGCTCAGCTGGAGGACGGACAGGAGGTCGGTGCAATTCGTGGGCTGCTGCAGACGATGGCCGCCTTGCTGCGCCAGGAGGATGTCACACACCTGGCAGTCGCCTTCGACTCGGTCGTCTCCAACCTGAAGAACGTGGACCGGACGAGTAACGACGCCCTGCTACGCAGCCAGTTTCCGCTCGCCGCAGATGCCATGCGCGCACTGGGCATCCTGATCTGGCCGATGACCCGGTTCCAGGCTGACGACGCCCTGGCCACGGGCGCCGCCCGATTCAAGAATGCTCCTGGAGTCGAGCAGGTCGTGATCTGCTCCAACGACAAGGACTTCGCCCAGTGTGTCGAAGGCACTCGCGTCGTCCTGCTCGATCGGATCCGCAAGCTGACGACCGATGAGGCAGGTGTGATCGATCGCTTCGGCGTGCGCC
>CAZANL010000050.1:0-13953 GCA_964486115.1 uncultured Planctomycetota bacterium | reverse complement strand
CCTTCGGCACGAAGGCCTGTGCGAGTCGCTGGATGCCGCCGGTGCGGGGGTAGGCGAACTGGATGTTATAGCCGTAGTCCCGTGGTGCGGGTCCACTGGCTCCCTTGAGCACCTCCTCGGCGACCGGCTGGGGAATCAGGCAGTCGATCCAGGAGGAACTCATCCGGTCCAGGGGGTAGCGCCACAGCTTCTCGTTGTAGGGGATCAAGAAGTGACGCGCGATTCCCTTGCCGAAGTGGTTGAGGATCCACTCTTCGAAGTTCGTACTCCGCGCCCTGGATCCTTGCACCGCCAGGAACTCGTCGACGCACTCCTCCCGGATCTTGGGGGGCAGGTCATGCAGGTTGGCCTGGAACGGATACTTGATCCAGTTTCCCTGGGTGTAGACCCAGGAATTCCGGTGGTGGTACAGCAGCGGCTCCTGGAGCAGGTCCGTCACGAGCTGGCGTGTGTAGGGCACTCGAAAGTGGAGCAGATGACCGGTGTAATCGAAGGTGAAGCCCTGAACCTTTCGGCTCGAGGCGAGCCCGCCGACCTTGCTTGCCGACTCGTAGATCGGGGCATCGCCGCCCAGGTGGTAGGAGGCAGACAGTCCGGCGAGACCGGCCCCCAGGACGATCGTTCCATGCTGGGGTTCTGGAGGGATGGGAGGCATGGGGTGGTCAAGCTAGCAGACACCAGGTTGCCACGTCAAGCGGGCCGCTCAACGCAGGCGTGCCAGAACGCTGGCGAGCCACAGTTTTTTCCCTCCCCTGGCCTGTTTCAGCCGCGTCTCCAGTTGCTGGCGAATCCGCACCCCAAGCGTCACGAGCAGACTGGCTGCACGACGACGGACCTGCGGATTGGTGTCGTTCCAGGCCGATAGCAGGCCGTCCACGGCGCCTTTCGAGTTGATTCGCGAGAGTGACCAGAGAGCGGCCAGGCGAAGCTGAACGGCTTGCCAGCCGTCGAGAGGCCAGGACTGTGGCTCCTGGTTGAGGATGCGGGTGAGGGCGGATGTCGCTTCGGCATGTGCCAGTCGTCCGAGGGCCTTGATCAGCGAGAGTTTTTTCAGGAAGCCGGTTCGGGCCTGGTTCTGCTCGAGCATCAGCCGCAGGGGGGTGACCGCCTTGGAGCCGCCGAGCTGGCCCAAGGCTGAGATGTAGACCGTCTGTTCTTCAGGGGTTGCCCCACTCAGTAATCGTAAAATGGGCGTCAGCGCCGGCTGATGGCCAGCGACCGCCAGCGCCTGGGTCGCGACGAGTCTCAGCGGGCCCGCCTGGTTCAGCGCGGAGATCAGCGTCTTGCCATCCCGTGCATCCCGCTGGCTGCGCAACAGCAGGGCTTCTAACCACAGACAGATGGCTGGATCACGCTCTCTCTCTAGCCGTCGTTCGGCCAGCGCCAGACCGATTGTAGGACCTAGCCGGGCCAGCGAGTGGGCTGCAGCATAGCGCACCCCCGGGGCGGTGTCTTCCAGCGCACGGTACAGGTGTAGCAGCGACTGGGTGGCGTCAAGCCCCCCCAGAGCGTGAGCGGCTGCCGCTCGGACGTCCGGTTGGGGGTCCGTCAGCATCGGCAATATGGCCGGCACCGCCTCTGGTCGGCCCAGCTGTTCCAGTCCACGTACCAGAGCTCGCCGAACGGTGGGGTCGGGCTCCCGGCCCAGTCGGTCGGCCAGATGGGGTGCCGCTTGGGGCAGGCCGCAGCGGCCGAGTGCGCGGGCTGCATCGACCCTCACGTAGCGGTTGGAGTCTCTCAGTGCCTTGGCCAGTGGTGATAGGAGCCGCGGTTTGCCCAGGCTGCCCAGTGCGTGTGCGGCACCGGCTCTGACCGACCAGCTGCTGTCGGTCACCAGCCGTGAGAGGGTCTGCTGGCTGCGCGGATCCCCTATCCTTCCGAGTGCGATGCAGACCACCTCACGAATCTGCGGGACAGGGTGATCGGCTAGCCGGGTGATGGTGGCCGTGGCGTCCTCGTGAGCGTAGCGTGAAACGACCTGCAGCGCTGCGATTGTGATGGATGGTTGCTGGCCATCTCGGCGCAGAAATCGCAGGAGAGGACGCAGACCGGCTCGACCCCCGATCTGACTGATGGCCTCGATCGCGCCCAGCACGAGTGTGGGTTTTTGTTGCTTCAGCAGCTCGTCCAGATGGGGGATCGCCGAGCTTTGCCCCAGGCGGCCGAGCACCGTCATGCAGCGCAGCTGAAGCGACTGGTTGGTCGTCTTCTTCAGCAGGTTAATGATCGAACGGACCGCGTCTCGGCCCTGGACACGTGCAATAGCATCGACCGCGTTGAGGATCGGCGGCTGGCGAAGGAGGCTGCGCAACAAGGCCGGAGCGGCTTGCTTGTCGCCTATCCGACCCAACGCCAGCGCGGCCTGTTCGCGAGCTCGGTCATACCCTTGACGGGTCGAGTCGAGCAACTGGATCAGCGGCTTGAGTGCGGAGAGGTCTGCGATGCGGCCCAGCGCGAAGGCGGCTGCAGCACTGACGGCGGGGCGCGCATCGTCCAGCCCTTCGGCCAGGATCGGCACGATGCCCCGCGCTTTCGAGCCGAGCGCGGCGAGCTTCCGCGCAGCCTCGATCCTGCGGGCTGGGTCGGAAGCTGTCCGGAAGGTGTTGGCCAGTTGCCGGACGGAGTCTGTCGATGCTGGCAAGGGCCAGGCCCAGATCAGCAAGAGCAGCCAGAGTGGTCTCATCATGCTTATTTTACTGGAATAGCGGGAATCGCTATAATTCAGCGGCACGGGATTTGCAAAAGAATACGGTGACACGGCCCCATGCCGATCGGGCCGGTGCCGTCTTGCCCGGTCCGATCGGCAATATTTAGGCCCCTTGATGCGACAGATCATTTCAAACACCGAGAAGAGGTGCAAGGCAGGGCTGGCAACTTTGTTTCCGGTTCGGATACCCGGTTGCCACTCGTGTGTGTTGGCGTTGCTCATGGCATGCCTGTGCCTGCCCGCGGGCGCCGATACCGTCACCCTCAGAGACGGCCGCATTCTGGTCGGAACCGTCACCGCGGCCGATGCTAAATCGGTCACGATAAAGCTCAAGTCTGACGTCGTGATCAAGCTTCGCTTGACCGATCTGGCGCCCGCCGAGCAGTACCGGCTGAAGGTGGCCCATGAGGCGCCGACCACCGCTGGCGAGCACCTCGCTCTTGGCCAATTCTGTCTTGCGCACTCCTTGGTCGGCCCAGCGCGAAGGCACTTCGAGCAGGCTGCATCACTCGATCCGCGGCACGAGAGCCAGGTCGAGTTGCGACTGGAGGAACTCGACGAACTGCTGGCCGAGCAGATCTACCGGCGGATACTCAAGCTGGGCCAGGCGGGCCGGTACCAGAAGGCCCTCGACCAGATACGGGCTCTCACTCAGAAGTTCCCTCGCACGGCCCCGGCAGGGTGGTCTGCTAGACTGGCTGACAGTTATCGGCAAGCTGCCGTGGCTCGGGACAAGGCGCGGCGCGACAAGACGAACAAGACTGGACGGAGCAAGAAAGACTTGGCTCGGGAGATGGCCCGCGAGCGCGACCGCCAGCACTTGCGTGGTCGGACCCAGGGATACATGAAAGAGGCCAGACTGAGGCGTTTGGAGGCGCTTCGGTCGGAGGGGGAGGGCAACGAGAACCGCTCTCTTCAGGGCTTCAGAGCGTCTTCCAGCGAGTACGAAAAGGCGCTCGACGCGGTGCAGCGCTATCGCAGGCTGGTCCGTGATCGCCGGCATCTGCAGCAGGCACTCGGGTGGCAGCAGGAGATCATTCACGCCTGGGCCCTGCTGGCGATTTCGGCCGCACATCTACGGGCCCGACAGGGCAACTGGAAGGACGCGCATCGCTGGCTGGGGCTGGCGATTCGGCTCGAGCCACTCAACTCGGATGCCCGTCGCCTGCACAAGAAGGTTGGCGAGCGGCGAATCGTCAAGAGTCTACAGAAGCTGACCAACGCAAAACCGATCATCAAGAACCGATGACTTTCAAACGGGGGTAACATGAGATTCCATCGATTGCTGACGCTGTCGCTCCTGGGCTGGGTCCTGGTGCCGCTGGCTGGCGCCGATCTGGTCCACCTGAAATCGGGCAAGATTCTGGAGGGGCAGATCGACACGACTGAGGGTGGGCTGCTGGTGACCGGTCCGACCGGTAAGATCATCATTGCCAACGCGCTGGTCGAACGATTCGAACTACATCAGACCCTGGCGGGCTTGACTGCCCAGAAGTTCAAAGAAACCACAGAGGACGCGGACAGTCTCTATCGCCTCGGCCGCTGGTTTTCCAGGCGCGGGTTGGGTGAGGCTGCGGACAAGGCGTACCAGAAGGTGATCGAGCAAAATGCCGACCATCTGCTGGCGCGTCGGGCTCTGGGCCAGGTCAAACAGGGTGAGAAGTGGATCAGTCATCATGAGCTGGCCCGCCAGTCGGGTCTCAAGCGAGTCGGAGGACGGTGGGTGGTGCAGGGCCCGAGTACGCCGCAGCCGATACTCGAGAAGGCGCCGGCGGATGCGCGGTCGCGTCTGGACTGGGCCGCCAAGCGCCTGCCCGTGGTCTCTCGCGAGGCACGAGAGGCGAAGGGGGTCAAGGATCGCGCCCGGAAGAACCTGGCTCGGCGCCAGGTGACCAAGAGCTTGGTCGAGGTCATGTTGCGCAATGATGTGCCAAACAACCGTGTCGAGGCGGCAAAGATCCTCGGCGACAACACGGAGCTATCGGCGCTCCCCTCGCTCGTTCGCTTGGCCGTCTCTGATCGCAGCGCGGTCGCGCGAAAGGCTGCGGTCAAGGCTCTCAACCAGATCGATGAGCCCCATGCCGCCCTCTACTTCCTCAAGCCGCTGGAGTCCAAGAGCAGCCAGGTTCGTCACAATGCGGTGGAGGCTCTGGGTGAGATGGCCGGCGAGATGTCGACCGAAGTGCTGGTCAAGACGATGATGTCCGTTTATGGCGGCAGCCCGCGAGTGTACATCTTCGTGGGCAACCAGATCTCCTACATCAAGGACTACGAAGTCGAGCTGGCCCAGTCGGCCGCGGTCGCGGACCCCGAGGTCGGCTATGTGACCGATGGCGTCGTGTTGGAGTTCAAGGTCTATCGGATCGTCGAGTACCACACGATTCGCGAGACCCGGTTGATCGCCAAGGCACTGGAGAAAAAGACCGGGCTGTCGCTGGGGCCAAACCCGCAGAAGTGGCTGGCCTGGTGGCGTGAGAATCGAGGTAAGCAAAAAAAGCAGCAGAACTGACGGTCGCTGCTAGGGGCCAACACGAGCCGCTCCAGGTCTACCGCTGCTAGCGCAGGCGGACCTGTTCGAACTCGAACGTCAGACTCTTGCTGATGACCTGTTCGGGGTAGGTGACCAGTAGCTTGGCCGGCGTGAAGCTTTTGGGGAACTGCCAGCTCAGCTTGCAGAAGCGGTGTCCGATCTTGCCCGTCATCAGGCGCTCCGTAGGAGCCCGGCGCTGGCTGTTCCCACCTTCTAGAAGAAACCGCACGGCACGATCTCTGGGGCTCTGCAGGATTCCACGCAGATTGAACGAGAGGTCCAGGCTGCTAGCTGAGGCAGACATGCTGACCAGTGACAGGGTCGTCTTGGCGTCTCCGCCCTTGCCGTCGAATGGAATCCCCCGACCGACGAGCGCCGTGGTTGTCAGTATGGTGGCTGCCAGGTCCACCTTGAAAACGGCCTTGATCGTCGTCTTGAGCGCCTTCGCGGGTATCTTGAACTCGATTGTCTCGGTCACCGAGTGTGCCCCGTGATTGGACGTCATTCGTCCCTGCCGAGAGAAACTCGTGACCTGCAGTCCCGGCTCCCAGCTGAGCCGTACCGCGGCGCGCGCGAAAACGGTGGTTGGGCCTCTGTAGCGATGGCGTCTGGCTCGTTCGACCCACAGAATCTCAGCCAGGTAAGGGCCAGCGAGCTTCCGTGGGCGTTCGGGAATGGGGCCCTGGCCCAGGGTGACGACTCCCTGCGGATCGACGCTGAAGGACGCGCGAGCCTCCTTGCAGAGGGCCAGCAGGTGGGAAAGGAACGTGTCCTTGCCGCGCTTCAATGTGACTGGCCACATGGGGTCGAGTCCCTCGACTCGGACAGTGTATCCGGAGCGCTCGGCCAGGAACTTGGCGGCTTCGCTGAGCGGGACCGCCGTCAGATGTACCGGGAATTGGGTTGCACCACGAATCGCTCGCGTCGCTGCCAGTTGCCGCTGGATCACAGCCAGGAGCAGTCCAGCGTGCTTTCGCAGCGCCTGGTTTTTCGAGTTCAAGGCCTCACGCAGGGGTGCCAGGGCCTGGGCGCCCAGCCTGGAGAGGTGTTTGGCGGCTTTTTCCCGCTCCAGGGGTCGCTCGTCGCCGAGGGCCTGAACCCATTCCGCGAGGGATCGTTTTCGCTCGCCATCCGAGTATGCGGACGCGCCGAGAACTGTCAGCAGCATGGTGGCCAAACCAACAAAACGCATGACACCGTAAAGTTGCAGATCCCCTGACCTGGTCAAGACTTTTTTATGCAGCATCCAGTGGTATTCGACTCTCATGACTAGCATGGGAGTTTGCGGGTAGGATTGATATAATCCGCCCCTCGGCGGGAGCGTTTCTGGTCTAGCTAGAGGAGTTCGGGATGGTTCATCTTACTCAGCGCAATAACCGCGCGGTCGCTCTGCTGGTCAGCCTCGGAGTCCTACTCGTCCTCTCGGTACTGGCGGTGTCCTTCGTCCGGCTCCAGCGGATCGAGCGCCACGCAGGCAAGAGCTATGCTCACCGGACTCGCGCCAAGCTTGCGGCGGAGGCGGGTATTCGACGCGCTCTGGATGGGGGTAATTCGGGCCAAGCTGGGACGGATAAGCGACGAAGCGAGATCGAAACAGACCGAGAAACACCTGCTGTACTTCCCCAGCGCGTCGCGGGGCGTGGCGGCGCTGTCCTCGGAGCTCAACGGCGTGGGCAGCGAGATCGAGAAGCTACTGATCACCCAGCAGCCGAAGGGTACGATGACAGCTCACGGCTACAGGGTGCAGTATGATCGTAAAGAGGTGATCGCGATGCGGGCCAACTCGGCGATGAGCATTGCTGCGGACATCCAGAAGGAGCTGGAGTTGACAGACCACAAGGCTCTCGAGCAGGTCCTGGGCTTGCTGGCCAAGCTGCAGATCCCGGTCAACCCGCTGGTCAGCAAGAAGCTGTCTCTGCTCGGCAAGTAGCCGTCTGATGCCCGGTCGGATCGTCTACTCGACGGATCCCGCGCGCCAGCCGTGTGAGGCGTGTGGCGTCTTTCCTTGCGCATGCCCTACGGAGGCGGGTACTCTGGACCCCTCGAGCCAGAGCCTGTCGGTGCGTTTGGACCGCAAGGGGCGCAAGGGGAAGCGCGTCACCCTGGTCGCGGGTTTCATCGGCTCGCGAGGTGAGCTGGGTGCGTTGTGCAAGACGCTCAAGAAGCACTGTGGGTCTGGTGGCTCGGCGAAGGAGGGTGTCATCGAGATCCAGGGGGACCAGGTGGATCAGGTGGTCAACAAGCTTCGTTCAATGGGGTACGGAGCCCGGCGGAAGTGACGGCTGTCGTCTCCGTCAGGGGCCTCTCCAAGAGCTACGGTAACATTCAGGCTCTGGCGGGAGTGAATCTCGATGTTCAGCCCGGCGCGACGGGACTGCTTGGACCCAACGGAGCCGGCAAGAGCACTCTGATCCAGCTGCTGTTGGGGCTGGTCCCGGCCAGCGGCGGCAGTGGCCAGGCGATCGGGCTCGATATTCATCGAGACGCACTGGAGATCCGACGCAAGGTCGGCTATCTGCCCGAGGACGACTGCTACTTCGACGAGCTGACCGGTATGGAGATGGTTGCCTATGCCGGTGAACTCTGTGGGCTTTCTCGCCGGCAGGCGCTCGCACGGACTCACGATGTGCTGGGCTACGTTGGCCTCAACGAGGCTCGCCACCGGCCGGTGGCTGACTTCTCGAAAGGTATGCGCCAGCGGATCAAGCTGGCGCAGGCTCTGGTGCACGATCCACGGCTGTTGTTGCTGGATGAGCCCGCCAGTGGGCTGGATCCGGGAGGGCGGCGTCAGATGCTGGATCTGATCGATGATCTGGCGACCAACCATGGCAAGAGCATTCTGGTCTCGACCCACCTGCTGCCGGACGTGGAGCACGTGTGCACCAATGTTGTGCTGCTCGCCGGCGGAAAGGTGGTCACCGCGGGGGTGCTGGCCGAGTTGCTGACCCAGTCGGACAGCATGTTCCATATTCGCGTGCGGGAGCATCCCGAGCAGCTTGCTGCCGCGTTGGCTGCGCGCGGGGTCCAGGCCAAGTCGGATGCCGATGGGCTGATCTCGGTCAGGTTGGCGGCGGGACAAGAGCCTCGGCTGCTGTTCCAGGTGGCTGCCAGCGAGGGGTTGCAGGTACGCCATCTCGATCGGTCACGGCGAAGCCTCGAGGACTTGTTCTTCGAACACGTGGCGGCTCACTGATGCCGGTGTTCGAGCAGGGTTACGTCGGGTGGGAGGGGCAACTGCGCAGCCCGATCCTCCGGTTCTGGCCGATCTTCAAGCTTCACACGGTCCGCCTGTTCAAACGCCGGCTGGTCCTGTTCATGATCGGTCTGTCGATGTTGACGATGATGGCGATCGGCGGCCAAATCGTTCTGCAGTCGACACTGCGTGCGAACCAGCTGCTTCCTCCTGGCAGCCCGACCCCCATCTCGAAGCTGATTCTCAGCTACTACGAGGGGGCTGCTCTCTGGATCATCCTGCTCTCCGTTTTCGTCGGCAGCGGATTGATCTCTCGGGACTTGCAGACGGGTTCTCTTCGGCTCTACCTGTCTCGGCCGATCACGCGCCTGGACTACTATCTGGGCAAGTTCTCAGTGCTGGGGGTCTTCATCGGGTTGATCACGTTCGTGCCGGGCCTGCTACTGCTGTTGCTGCACGCGGTGACCAGCGAGGACTTCTCGGTGTTCGGTGGGAGAGCGCTGGACCTGATTCTGGCGGTCAGCGTGGGCTATGTGCTGGTCGCCTGCTCGATCACGCTGGCGCTGAGCGCGCTGACGGAGTCGCCACGGATCGCTGGGGTCAGCTGTCTGGGAGTCTGGTTCTTGGGCACGCTCATCGCGGAGTTTCTTCACCGGGCCTATCGTGGCGCGTGGCCGCAGCTGTTCTCGCCGATCAGAGTCGTTCAGTCGATAGGTGAACGGATCATCTTGGCCGAAGGAGCCTCGTCACAGCAGACCTGGGAGACACCGCTGGAATACTCCAGTTCGTTGATGGTGATCGGTGCACTGGTCTTGCTGTCGATCGTTCTGGTCTGGTACCGGCTCTCGCAGGTGCGTCGATGATCCGGATCGAGAGCGTTTCTCATTGGTATGGCAACGTCGTGGCGCTCTCGGACGTCAGTCTCGAGATCGGGCCAGGAGTCACCGGGCTGCTCGGACCCAACGGTGCGGGCAAGTCCTCTCTGATCAAGCTGCTGACGGCACAGATGAAGCCGAGGATGGGCCGTGTCACGATCGGCGATCGGCCACCCTGGCGGTGTCCGCACACCCTGGCCACCGTGGGCTATGCACCGGAAGGGGATGTCTATTACAAGGGGCTGACCGGTCGGGTGTTTGTCCAGTCGTTGCTCGGACTGAGCGGCTATGGGCGCCGCCAGGCGAAGCAACTCGCGGGTGCCGCGATCGAGAAGGTGGGGCTGTTAGATGCGGCGGACCGCCCGATCGCGGGCTACTCCAAGGGAATGAAGCAGAGAGTCAAGGTGGCTCAGGCGATCGCCCACGATCCTGACTACCTGCTGTTGGACGAGCCGTTCGAGGGAACCGATCCGGTTGCTCGCCGGCAGCTGATTGATCTGGTGGCGGAACTCGGCGCTTCCGGCAAGGTGGTGGTGCTGTCGAGTCACGTATTGCACGAGGTGGAGCAGATCACCCGCCAGATCGTGCTGCTCGGAAACGGAAAGGTACTGGCCAGCGGCAAGCTGGCCGAGATCCGCAGTCTGCTCGATGCCTACCCGCTGATGTTACAGCTCGGTGGGCCGAGACTGAGGCGTGTGGCAGCGGAACTGATCCAGCTGCCGAGTGTGATGAACCTCGAACTCGATCAAGAGGACACGAAGCTGCTGATTCGAACGCGGGAGCCACAGGAGTGCTACGAGCGGATCGCTCGTCTGGGTGCCGAGGGGGAGATCGACCAGTTGATCTGTCCCGACGAGAGCCTGGAGGCGGTCTTCGAATACCTTACCGGACAGAGAAGTCGCTGAGGTGGCTGTGCGGCCCTCGCCTCCTGGTCTGGTCACCGGTAGCCTGCGCGTGCTGGTGCTCTCCCTGCGGACCCAACTGTTCAACAGGCGGATGCTGCTGCCCTTGGTGCTGCTCAGCGTCGGGCCGTTTCTGGCGCTCAACGATCCGACGACGGCTCACACGACCAGCGAATTGACCACCGGGGGAGTCTTCCACCTGAAGTTCGCGGGGATCTATCTGGGGCCGATCACCCTGCTGGTGACGCTGCTGCTGTCGACGGCGGCAATCGGAGACGAGCTGGAAGCCAACACCCTGGTTAACCTGTATGTGCGGCCACTTGCGCGAAGCTCGGTCTATTTCGGTAAGTACCTATGGGCTGGGATCGTCGCCTGGAGCGGTATTGCCCTCTCCGTCGGGTTGACCTACTCGATTATCGAGTCCCAGGTCGGGATCGCGGATCTGGACTATCTGCTTCAATTCTTGGCGGTGCAACTGCTGGCCGTCGGGACGTACTCCGCCCTGTTCTTGGCGGTCAGCCTGATCGTGCCTTTTCCGATCGTGGTCGGGCTGATCTACAGTTTCGGCATCGAGGTCGCCGTGGCCAGCATGCCGGGTTATCTGGCGCGGGCCTCGCTGCAGTTTCACCTGGGCTCGTTGATCGACGCTCTCGTTTTGAAGGGCCGGGTCATCAAGCCGTTGATCGAGGAGGGTCCTGTCGGTGGCGAGACCGCATTTTGGGTGTTGATCGGTACGACCTTGGTGGGTGTGGTTGTCGGGCTGGTGGTGCTGGCGATCCGTGAGTTCACCGGGCGTCTGGGCAAGTCCTCCTGAGTCGGGCGTGTCTTGATGTCAGGGTTTGATGATCCTCGCGAGTGCCTGTGCGCCAGGGTTCTTCAGGGTTGTGTGGGGCACGAGCAACGGCGTCTGAGTTCGCTTCGGGTCCCTGTTCGACCGGACAAGCAGACACCACCTCTCGGTAGATGATCGACCCCGCCCGTTGGGAGGATAGAATACACCTCGATGATTCCTGTCATTCTTGACCGCATCGCTGATCGGGTCAGCCGCAGACCTTGGCGAGTGTTGGCTCTGGCTGTCCTGCTGTCTGTTGCGGGAGGACTGGGCGCTCTGTTGAAGCTTGAGTTCCGGCCTGGCCGTCAGCAGCTGATAGATCCCGACCAGTCCTACTTCCGCAGGTATGAGAATTACAGCCAGTCCTACGTGGGTGAAGCTCTTTTGCTGGTGGTGATTCACGTGGACGGGGTTCCCCAGCGCGCAGCCGAAGCAGCGGGCTGGATCCAGACCCATTTGGAGCAGCGGGTCGGTCAGGAGCTGGATGCGGTCCATGCCAGACGGGAAACCGAGTTCCTGCAAACCTACGGAGGGCTCCTGGCGCCTGAGCCCGAGCTGCTTCGAATGGAGCAGATGTTGCGGTCAAATGGCCCCATGCTGTCGCGATGGGCGGGATACCCCGACCTGCCGGCGATGCTCGAAGATCTGGCCATGCAGCTGGGAGACGCCACACCGTCAGTGGGGGAGGTCGAGACGGAGCGAGGGATTGCGTTTCTCCAGTCGCTGCTGCTCAGTTCGGGCAGGATAATCGCTGGCCAGAGCTACGAGCCGTTGCTGGCCGAGCTGGGGCCGCCGGCGTCCGGCCCGCTCGCCCCGTTCTTCGTTTCGACCAGCGGCCAGCTGGTGTTTCTTTATCTGCAGCCGCGGATCAGCACCAGCGAGCTGAACTCGGGCGCCCGCGCCGTGCTTGCCACTCGCGACGTGCTCTCGGCTGCGCGAAAAAAGTTCCAGGGGCTGCGGGTCGGCCTGACGGGGCGTCCCGCGCTGGACGCGGACGAGATGTTCAGCACTCAGCGGGATATGAAGCTGGCGTTCCTGCTGGCGCTGGTTGGCGTCACCTTGCTGTTCGTCTTCGTCTTTCGTAGTGTCCGCCGTCCGCTGATGGCGGTGCTGGCGATGCTGCTGGCGGTGGCCTGGACCTTTGGGCTGGCGGCGGTCTATCCCGGCTATCTGAACCTCCTCTCGATCGTCTTCGCGCTGATCCTGATCGGTCTGGGGATCGACTTCGGGATCTACTTTCTCTCGGCCTACGAGGAGGCTCGGTCGGTGGCGCCGGAGGTGCCCGTTGCGATCCGGGCGACTCTGGCTCGCGTGGGCAAGCCGATCTTGTACGGGGCGATCACCACCGTGATCGCGTTCTACACCGCCATGTTCGTCGATTTCAGAGGGGTGGCGGAGCTGGGTCTGCTGGCGGGCACCGGGGTGTTGTTTTGTCTGCTGTCGATGTTCATCGTCCTCCCGTCCCTGCTGCTGGTCGGTGACCAGGAAGGGCCATCGCCGGCTCAGGAGCCCCGGTCGCTGCGTGTGCGATACCCTGTCCGCGTTCTCTGGATCCTCCTGCTAGCTGCGGGTTTGACGATCGGCATGGTTCCCGGACTGCTCAAGCTGCGGTTCAGTTACAACCCGCGGAAGCTGCAGGCGAAAGGGCTGCAGTCGGTGACCTACGAGAAGGTGGTCCAGGAGCAGTCGGGCCAGTCCACTTGGTTCGGGGTGGTGACTGCTCCGACGAGAGAGGCATTGCGTAAAAAGGTGGATGCCCTCGCACGGCTGAAGCAGGTCAAGCAGGTGCGCTCGGTGCTCGACGTCTGGCCACTCACAACCTCGGCTCGTCGTGAACGTCTGGCTCAATTGGCGCGGTTGTTCCCGCCGGTTGGGCCTCGGTCCAAGGCCCCTCCGGCGGTGGGGCGCTGCGTCGGACTGTACCGCAAGCTGTCAGGTTTGTTCGAGCAAGCAGGAGACGATCTGTTTCTCTCTCGGCCCCAGCAGGCAGAGCGGCTGCTCGGGCTGGCTCAGGCTAGCACGGGGTTAGCTGAGCAGCTGGCGGACCTGCCGCCGAGGACCGCATCACAGAGGCTCGAGGAATTGCAGGCCGCTCTGTTCGCCGAGATGGATGGCACGATCGCTCGGGTACGGCGTCTTCTCGGCTCGCGTGAGATCCGGCAGCAGGATCTGCCGGAGTTCTATCGTCGGCTTTTTGTGGCCAGGGATCACCCGGAGTTTGCGGCTCACGTCTATCCCGCGTTCGATATTGCGCAGGGTGACCGGATGGAGGATTACATGGAGGCCTGCCTTGGTGTCGATTCCGGTTTCACCGGGCCACCGATGCTGTTTTACCGGACCAGTCGGCTGATGCGATACGGTTTCGAGCGAGCGAGCCTGTATGCGCTGGTCGCCGTCTTGCTGGTGCTCGTCGTCACTCTGCGGGATCCGTTATCGGTCGCGCTGGCCCTCACGCCGCTGGGGCTCGGGTTGACCTGGACCGGTGGACTGATGGGCTATCTGGGTATGCCGCTCGATCTGGCGAACTGCTTCGGTGTACCGATTCTGCTCGGGATCGGCGTCGATGTGGGGATCCACCTGGTTCACGCCTTCCGAGCTACAGGCGCGGTGGACAAGATTTGGAGCACGACGGGCCGCGCGGTGGTCGTGACGACGCTGACCACGATGATCGGGTTTGGCAGCATGCTGATCGCCCACCATCGAGGGTTGGCGGGGCTGGGCACACTGGTCACCCTGGGAATGTGCGCGACCCTGCTGGCATCACTCGGCGTGCTGCCGGCCGTTTTTCGGCTGATCGAGCAATCGCCACCCGACGAGACGACTGATGCGACCCCGGAGCCGCTGGCGCCTGACCCCGAGCGGCTGGATCCCGCTGCTGAGCCGCCGGGTCGTGCTACGGACTAGTAGCGGCGTC
>CAZANL010000049.1:0-13954 GCA_964486115.1 uncultured Planctomycetota bacterium | reverse complement strand
GGTAGTTGGCTGGCCGAGGAGTGGAACTTTCCGAGTCGGCTGGTCACGCCGATCAAGTACCACCATCGACCGGAGCGGGATCGTGAGAACCGTGAGGTTTCCTTTCTGGTGCATGCGGCCGACATCCTGGTCCGCTCGCTGGAAATCGGCAATCCGGGTGACCTGGCAATTCCGGCGATGTCACGCAACGTCTGGGATGCATTCAAGATGGATGAATCGCTCCTGGAGGAGGTGTTCGACTCCGCGCTGGGTAAGATCGGCATGCTCGACGACTTCATGGAGCTGGCCAGCTGAAGAGTAGTCAGGCGATCCGGGTGCTGGTCGTGGCAAAGGATGCGGATGCACAGTTCTTCGAGTCCTGGTTTCTCGACAACGGCTATCAGCCATCGCTCGTCAGGTCCGCGCGCGAGTCGGTCGAGCAGCTTGCCGCCAACTCCTACGGTTTGGTCGTCGCCTGTAGCGAATTGCTGGCGGGGTTCGATCTGGATCTATTCGACAAGGTCCGCAAGCAGGAGATCCATGCGGGGCTGATCTTGTATGCCGAAGATGGCCAGCGGGCGGTCGAGTCGATCGAACGGGGAGCGTTCGGTTTTCTCAAGAAGCCGTTCGACGACCAGGAGCTGCAGGTGATGGTGTCTGCGGCGATGAGCCGGGTGCGGGGAATGCAGGAAGCCCGCGCGGATGCGGCACGCCTGCAGGACGATCGAGAACACCTGATCAAGCTGCACGCGGACAACCTGGTCCTGTTGTCTCGGCTTGGAGAGCTGCACCGCATGGAGCAGCGGGGTGATCTGCTGACTCGTGCAGTCCAGGCGCTCGACCCTTATTTCGAGATCGCCTACCATCAGGTGTTGACCTACGATCCGATGTCTCACAGCTTCGAGCGGATCGTGTCCTCCAGCGAAACACTCGATGATCCGATGTTTGCCCTGGATGACGAGGAATTGAGCTTCGTCGTCAAGAACCGCACCTCTGCGCTGATCCCGGTGGACGAGGCGCGCAAGACGGAGTTTGTCGAGCACGGAGTTCGGAGCATCCTCTACCTGCCGCTGGCGACGCACACCACGGTGATGGGAGCGATGGTGCTCTACGTCGGCAAGGACGAGTTCTCCAGCCGATTTGCGCTGGAAGCGGCCGAGCATGTCGGACAAGCGGTGACCAGCACGTTCGAGAAGATCCGAATGCACAACAATCTGTGTGCCCAATCGGATCTGATGGACAACATCATGGAGAGCATACCTCACGGGATGATCGCGGTTGACCTGGACGACCGGATCATCACGCTCAACCGCAACGCCGAGATGATGTTTGGCATTCGGCGGTTCTTGGTGCTCAAGGAAGACTTTCGCTCCGTGCTGCCAGACGAGCTTGCAGCGGTCTTCAGCTCGCTGAGCTTGATGGCGCTCGAGGGAACGGGGCCTGCGAACTACGAGCTGGACCACCAGCTCGACGACAGGACCCAGTTGACGATCGGCATCAGCACCTCCTGTATCTTCGATCGGGAGGGAAATCAAAGTGGTGTCCTGTACATCTGTCGAGACCTCTCCCTCTCTCGCGAGGTGGAGAAATTGCGCGAGCTGGATGAGATGAAGAGCGAGTTCGTTCACACCGTCAGCCACGAGCTGAAGACACCACTAACCGCGATTATCGGTGGCACCGAGATTCTCTTGTTTAGCGAGGACCTGGATACGGAGACACGCGAGATCGTCGAGATCGTCGACGAGGGCGCCAAGCGACTGAAGAGTCTGATCAGTGACCTGCTCGACCTGTCGACGCTCGAGAGCGGTCAGGTCGACCTCAACGAGGACGAGCACAGGATTGCCGAGGTCGCGGAGGAAACCTTGGCCTTGCTGGTCAACCGTGGCCCATGTACGCTGGTGCGAGAGTTCGAGCCCGATATCCCGCGGATCCTGTTCGATCGGGCGAAGATAAAGCAGGTGATGGAGAATTTGGTCTCCAACGCGATCAAGTACAGTCCTGACGGCGGGACCGTGGTGCTCCGGATATTCACGACGGCAGACAACCATCAACAGGTTTCGATCTGCGATCAGGGCATCGGCATTCCTGCAGCGCAGCTGGGCAACGTCTTTCAGAAGTTTTTTCGTGTCGACTCCTCCAATACCGCGGAGATCGAGGGTACCGGTCTCGGACTTTCGATCACCAAGCACATCATCGAGATGCACGGGGGAACGATCTGGGTCGAGAGCGTGGTCGGCGAGGGGTCGACCTTCAACTTCAAACTACCTATCAGGCAGCAACAGCTCAATGCCATCGGACGTAACACCCCAACAACAAGGGCCCACTGAACCGGGCGAGGTCGATTCCCGAACAGCCGCGATTCGATGCGCCCGCATCATGGCGGACAAGAAGGCCGAGGATATCCTCGTGCTGGAGGTGGTCGACCTGATCATGATCACGCATTACTTTGTCATCTGTTCTGCGAGCAACCGGCGGCAGGTGCAGTCGATCGCCGACGAACTGCAGATGCAGATGAAGCAGATGTCCTATCGGATGAGCGGGCAGGAGGGCTATCGGCAAGGAGGTTGGGTGCTGATGGACTATCAGGACATTATCTGCCATATCTTCCTGGACGAGATGCGACAGTACTACGATCTGGAACTCCACTGGGGAGATGCCCCCCGCTTGGATTGGGTAAGCGAAGCGTAGTAAAGGGGTTCCGTCGAGTGCTCGGGCGTTCGGCTTGACTTGCGAGAGTTCATCCGCCTATACTGGTTTCTCGACCGAGTTTTTGAACAGACTCTGCTAGGAGCGTCATGCGGTCCCGAGTGCTGTTGCTGGCAGCCCTTCTCGTGCTATGTCCCACCGGCCTTCTCCTTGGCGATCGGAACAGTGCGGACAAGATCGACAAGGACAAGATCTATCACGGTGATCCCGAGGATTTCACCAAGGCTGGCTGTATCGCGGCTGACAAGATCTATATCTTGATCCCGGCCTACAAGGAGATCGTCGATAAGGGTCTGACCCAGGATGATCCGGAGTACTGGATCCTGATGAACAAGGCGAACGAGACCTTCAAGCAGGCGCTCGAAGAGACCGAGGACAAGCACGAATACGATCTGATCGGTGAACTCGGAGCGATCGTGGTCAAGGGCAAGAAGGCGCCAAACATCACCCGGAAAGTGGACAAGATCGTTCGCCAGCTGGTCAATCGGAAATCCGGAGTAGCGCCGGAGTGAGCCGAACGACAATCCGCTTCTGTTTGTTCTGCTGCGTGGCGGGCTGGTTGGCCTGGAGTGCTGCGCCGGCCCTGGCACAGGTCGACCCCGATCCTCGCTTCGAGCCGAAATTCACCTACTCCAAGCGACGCGGAATCATGCGCCACAAGGACGGCCTGGTTACGCTGTTCTACCGCTCCGGCAATCAGCGTGGGCGGGAGTTGGCCAGCTATCTCAAGGAATGGTTGACCAAGCCGAAGGGCCGGATCTGGCAAAACGACCTGCTCCACGTGCTGGCGATCACGGACACCGCCGAGAACATCAAGGTGCTGGAGAGCATCCTGCAGATCATCGATCGGCCGGACCCTCAGGTGATGATCGAGGCCAAGATCGTCGAGGTGACATACGACTCCGATTTCCAGATCGGCAACGAGGCGGAGTGGTTCAACCCGGCTGATACGAACACTTTTTTCCGTCGACTGGACCAGTCTTTCAACCCGGACGCGTTCCTGCAGTCGATCGCGAACCGGCAGCAGTTTCAGGGGTCTACATTCGACTTCCGTGTGCTGGGTCACGAGACGCAGGAGTTCAGTCAGGTCGCGGGAACACTGCGCACGCTGATCTCGCGAGGAAATGCCGAGATCCTCTCCAGCCCACGGCTGCTGGTCGCCAACGGACATCCCGCCGAGATCGTGACGGGCCAGGACGTGCCGATCCAGAACGTCCAGCTGCGAGGGGACCAGACGTTCATCACCACCAGCTTCAAGCCGGTTGGCATCTCGCTGAAGGTGACCCCGCACCTGATTGCGCAGCGCAGCGTCGACCTGCAGGTCTTCGCCGAGGTCTCGACAGTCACTGGTTTTACACAGCCCGGTCCGCTCTCGGCCTCCAACCCGATCATCTCCAAGCGCAACGTCAAGACCCGGGTCAGCCTGCGGGATGGCGAGACGCTGATCATTGGCGGACTCCTGCGCAACGAGTCGCTGATCCAGGAACGGGGGATTCCGATCCTGGCCGATCTGCCGGTTGTCGGATTCCTGTTCAAGAGCTATCGTCGGACTCAGAGGAAGCAGGAACTGATCTTCTTCCTGACGCCCTACATCCGTGAGCGAAGCCGGGTGATGCTTCCGCCGCGAGAGAGGCGGCGTTGACAAGGCCAGACAGGCTGATCCGGTAGCGGCTCGCTAGCGTCCGAGCGACGTAGAGCGCATTAGCGAGTTGACGGTCATCACGCGTTCCGGTTTCTGAACACAGCAACATGCCGACAGCTGAATTCCCTCGTCGTACACTCCGGCTGACCTCGGGTCCGGGGCCGTTGCTGGAACTCGACGGCCGCGAGGTGGTCGCCTTCTGCTCCAACGACTATCTGGGCCTGGCAGGAGATCAACGACTCTGCGATGCGCTCTCCCGTGGGGCTATGGCCGAGGGTGCGGGTGCCGGGGCGGCTCGGCTGATCTCCGGAAACCGGCCCTCCCACCTCGAGCTGGAGCGAGAGGCGGCCGCATTCAAGGGGAGGCCGGCAGCGCTGCTGTTCGGGTCCGGCTATCTGGCCAACACCTCGCTGATGCCCGCCTTGGCGGGCAGGGGTGACCTGATCGTGTCCGATCGGCTCAACCACGCGAGCCTGATTGACGGCTGCCGGTTGTCCCGGGCCGCCATCGAGGTCGTACCCCATCGGGATCCGGAGGCGGTGCGGCAGGCGCTTGTCGGGCATGACGGTGGGCAGCGCTATGTCGTCACCGAGGGGCTGTTCTCGATGGGCGGGCATGCTGCGCCTTTGGCAGAGCTGCTCCACATCTGCCGAGCCAACGGCGCGACGCTGATCGTCGATGATGCCCACGGTAATGGTGTGCTCGGCCCTACCGGTCGCGGAGCCGTCGAAGCGGCGGGCTTGGAGCCGGCGGAGGATCTGATCGAGGTGGGTACGTTTGGCAAGGCGTTTGGTGGGTACGGGGCCTTCGTCTGCTGGACCCGACGGGGGGTCGACATGTTGATTCAGCGTGCCCGGGGATTTTTCTTCTCCACCGGTCTGCCGCCCGGAGTGGCCGCGATGAGCCTCGAAGGGTTGCGGCTCGCGCAGCTGGAACCCGAAAGGCGGGAGAGGCTGGGCCAGCTTTCTCGGCGCCTGAGGATTGCGCTGGGAGATGCTGTCGAGCCGGGGGATTCACCGATCGTTCCGCTGGTCGTCGGATCATCCGAGCGGGCTGAATCGCTTGCTCGGCAGCTTTTGGAGCAAGGGCTCTGGATCCCACCTATCCGGCCGCCCACCGTTCCGGAAGGCGGCGCGAGGCTGCGGATCAGCCTCAGCGCGGCGCACAGCGACGCGCAACTGGATCGGTTGATCTCGACGCTGCTCGAGGCACTCTGATGGCCGGTGGCCTGTTTATCACGGGCACCGACACAGAGGTAGGCAAGACCCTCGTTGCTGGTGGGCTGGCCTGCTGGCTGAAAAACCGTGGCATCGACGTGGGCGTGATGAAGCCTGCGGCCAGCGGCGTTCCGCCAGACGAGGACGCGGAGTGGTTGATTCGCTGCGCGGGCTGTCAGGATCCACTCGAGTTGGTCAGTCCGCTGCGCTTCGCCGAGCCGCTTGCACCCGCCGTGGCGGCCCAGGGGCCGGTCCCGATCGAGCGCATTGGATTGGCCTATGAGAAACTGTCGGCGCGGCATGAGATGATGATCGTCGAGGGAGTGGGGGGCCTGCTGGTACCGATCGACTGGCAGTACGACGTGCGTGAGTTGGCTGCCGATCTGGAGCTGCCTCTGGTCATCGTCGGTCGTGCAGGACTGGGGACCATCAACCACACCGCTCTGACGGTCGAGGCTGCTCGCGCCAAGGGTATCGAGGTGCGGGGTATCGTGCTGTCCGAGTCGCGGGATACGCTGAGTGGACGGGCTGAACAAACCAATCCCGCTGCGATTGAACGGTTGACGGGAGCGCGAGTGCTGGGCACCCTACGCTACCTGGCGCCGGAGGCTCGTCGTGACATGGCGGCTGTTGCCCGCGCGCTGAGCGAGGATATCGCATGCGAGAAGCTGTTGACACCGAGCGGCTGAAGGCCCTGGACGAGGCCCATGTCTGGCACCCATTCACCCAGATGGGAGAGTGGACCGATCCGTTGGTGATCGAGAGTGGCGAAGGTTGCAGCCTGATCGACACCGAGGGCAAGCGGTATCTCGATGGCGTGTCTTCGTTGTGGGTCAACGTTCACGGCCATCAGGTGCCAGAGATCGATGAGGCGGTGCGCGGACAGCTGGGGCGAGTGGCTCATTCGACGCTGCTCGGGCTGGCCAATGTGCCCTCCATCGAACTGGCCGAGAGACTGGTGCGGGTCGCCCCCGAGGGACTCTCGCGGGTCTTCTATTCAGACAACGGGTCGACCGCCGTCGAAGTCGCGCTGAAGATGGCTTTTCAGTATCAGCAGCAGAGTGGTGAGGTGGATCGGACCCGCTTTGTCTATTTCGATGGCAGCTATCACGGCGATACGATCGGTGCGGTTGGCGTGGGTGGCATCTCGCTGTTTCACCAGATGTTCCAGCCGTTGCTGATGCAAGCCTTCAAGGCTCCGTCGCCTGTAGATCCCGCCTGCTTGGAGGGGCTGGACGCCGTGTTCGATGCTCATGCGGCCGAGATTGCCGCGGTGATCGTGGAACCTGGTATTCAGGGAGCCGTCGGGATGATGATCCAACCCTCCGGCTGGCTCTCCGCGGTGGCCGAAAAAACGCGACAGGCGGGTGCTCTGCTGATCGCCGACGAGGTGGCGACTGGTTTTGGGCGCACTGGCAAGTGGTTCGCGGTGTCGCACGAGGATGTCCGTCCCGATCTGATGGCGGTGGCCAAGGGGTTGTCAGCCGGTTATCTGCCGGTCGCCGCGACGCTGGCCACCGAGTCGATCTATCAGTCATTCCTCGGCAGCTACGAAGAGCTCAAGAGCTTCTTTCACGGACACAGCTATACTGGTAACCCGCTGGCCTGCGCGGCGGCGGTGGCCAACATCGACAAGATGCTGGCTGACCGGAGCGTGGAGCAAGCGGCCCGTAAGGGAAAACTGCTGGGGGAACTGTTGATTCCGGTGACGGAGATGGATGTGGTGGGAGAGGTGCGACGCATGGGGATGATGGCCGGCATCGAGCTGATGCAGGACCCGTCCAGCGGCAAGCCCTTCCCGATTCAGACCCGGGCTGGGTGGAAGGTTTGCAACGAGGCCCGTTCTCGAGGTGTGCTGATCCGGCCACTGGGAAACGTCGTGGTGCTGATGCCTCCCCTGGCAACGCCCGACGAGCAGCTGCGGGAACTGGTGAGTGTCACGGCGGACTCGATCGAGGCAGCGTTCGGAGATTTGAGCGAATGAACGACTGGATGAGGCTGGCGGCGACTGCGATCGCCGAGGACGGGATCGACCGGGAGGCGGCCCAGGCGGCGCTCTCGGCGCCGGAGGGTGAGGCGTACGAGCTGTTAGCCGCGGCGGGCAGGGTGCGTCGTCAATTCCACGGCAACCAGGTGCGGGTCCACGTGCTGTGCAACGCCAAACGGGGGGGCTGTCCCGAAGACTGCGGTTTTTGCAGCCAGTCGGCCCACTTCGATCTGGGGCAGGAGCGCCAGGGCCACCTGGAAAAAGACGAGATCGTGCGTCAGGCGCGGGAGGCAGCCGCAGCTGGGGGGCACACGTTCTGCATCGTCACCGCCACCCGGGACGCCGTCGGCAGCGACCTCGAGTTGATCTGTGCCGCAGTCGAGGAGATCAAGGCCAGCGACCTGCCCATCTCGATCTGCACCTCGCTCGGTCTGCTCGACCGCGAGAGTGCCCAGCGGCTGGCCTCGGCCGGTGTCGACCGTTTCAATCACAACCTGGAGACTTCCAGTCGGATGTATCCGGAGATCTGTACGACCCATAGCTGGTCCGACCGTGTCGAGACGGTGCGGCTAGCACACGAGGTCGGTATGGAGGCCTGCTGTGGCGGCATCCTGGGCATGGGGGAGTCTGAGGCGGACATCCTCGACCTGGCTTTTACGCTCAAGGAACTGGAAGTCGAGTCGATCCCGGTCAATTTTCTGGACCCCCGGCCCGGAACGCCGATATCGACCCGCAATCGGCTGACGCCTCTGCGCTGTCTCCAGTTGCTCGCCGTCTTTCGGCTGATCAATCCGCGGGCCGATCTGCGGGTGGCCGGCGGGCGAGAGGTCAACCTGAAGACGATGCAGCCGCTGGCGCTGCAAGCGGTCAACTCGATCTTCACCAACGGCTACTTGACGACTCCGGGCAACGAGGCGCATTACGATCGTAGGATGATCGAGGAGGCCGGGTTCGAGATCGTGATGGTGGATGGGGTCGACCCCGAGCAGGAAGGCTGCCGGGCCGAGTCTGGGCCGGTGAGCGCGAACTGACGCGCAGGATTCGAACAGGTTCGTCTGGTTGTGCCGATTGACGGCGCTGATGTGCTAGCTCTCAGATCGTGCGTGAGAACTGCTGCTGTCTCGGTTCTCGCCGATAGCTGTCGAAGGTCATCGCGACGTTGCGTACCAGCAGGCGCCCCGACTCTGTCAGATGAAACCCACGCTGCGTCTTCTCGATGATGCCGTCCTCGTAGAATGGCGAGAGGTCGTCCAATTCCTCGGCGAAGGACTCTTCGAAGACCAGACCAAAGCGCTTCTCGATCTCCTCGAAACGCAGCTCACTGCGACACATCAGCTCCATGATCACCGCGCGGCGCACAACGTCATCATCAGTCAATGCGACACCGCGGAAGGTTGCCGGGGTGCCCGTCTCGATCGCGCAGCGGTAGTCTGTCAGGGTCTTGTGGTTCTGGACGTAGCAGCGGTCGAGTTGCCCGATGGCGGTCATTCCGAAGCCGACCAGATCGGTCCCCGCATGGGTCGAGTAGCCCTGGAAGTTGCGGTACAGCGTGCCGCTGTCGAGCGCGAGCGCCAGCTCATCCTCCGGCAGGGCGAAATGGTCCATCCCGATATAGCGGTAGCCTGCTTCGGTCAGCCGGTCGATCGCCAGCTCCAAAATGGCCAGCTTCTCGGATGGGCAGGGCAGGGCGTCCGCGTCGATGATCGTGTGGTGTTGCTTGAGCCACGGCAGATGGGCGAAGCTATAGAGTGCGATCCGGTCGGGCGTCAGATCGAGCAGTAACTCGACGGTTCGCTCGAATCGAGTGCGGGTCTGGTGCGGCAGGCCGTAGATCAGATCGAGGTTGACCGACTGCATGCCGAGTTTGCGGGAGGCTTCGACCGCCCACCGGGTCAGAGGCTCCGGTTGGATTCTGTTGATCGCCTTCTGGACGGTCGGGTCGAAGTCCTGCACGCCCATGCTGATCCTGTTGAAGCCGGAATCGGCGAGTGCCTCCAGGCGGAAATCGTCGAGCTCGCGGGGATCCACCTCGACGGAGATCTCCGCGTCTTTGGCCGGCTCGAACGGGGCCATCAAACTTCGAATCTGGTCTGGCTCCAGATAAGAGGGCGTGCCACCGCCCCAGTGCAGCTGGGTCAGAGTGCGCCCTTCCAGCAGCGGGCTGAGCAGCGCGATCTCGCCCAGCAGCAGGCTATGGTAATCGGCGATCTTGCTCCGGTTGCTGCTTATCAGGACGTTGCAGGCGCAGAAATGGCACAGTGAGCGGCAATAGGGTTGATGGACGTAGACCGACAGTGGGCGTGTTCGGGCGCCTTCTGCAAGTGCTGCCTGATAATCGTCCGGACCGAGCTGGTCGCTGAACTCCACCGCGGTGGGGTAGCTGGTATAGCGAGGTCCTGGGCGGTCATACTTGCTCAGTAGCGCCAGATCGACTTTCATGCTCCCACCGAATCCCAGCGATGAGCGCGGACGGCATCGACCATCGCTCTAGCGTGCTCCACGGGGACGTCCGGGAAAATCCCGCTGCCCAGGTTGACGATATGTCCCGGTCGGTTTCCGTGGCGTACAATCAGTTCGCGAACCTGACGGGCTATCTGTTCGGGGGGGGCGTAGAGCACGCACGGGTCGAGATTGCCCTGCAAGGCGAATCGATCCCCCAGCTGGTCGCGGGCTTCAGCGATATCGACCCGCCAGTCGAGACCGAGAACGTCTGGGCCGACCGCCGCCATCGCCTCGAGAAAAGTGCCACAGCCGTTTACGTAGAGAATCGTCGGGACCCGGCCAAGCACCGGCTCGAGCGCGATCCGAGCGTAGGTTGCTGCATAGCGCGAGTATTCTGCTGGTCCCAGGCATCCGCCCCAGGAGTCGAACAGTTGCACGGCGTCGACGCCCGCGTCGACCTGAGCCGCCAGGTAGGCAGCGATGGTGTGGGCGATTTTCTCGAGCAGCCGTTCGAACAGCGCCGGTTTACCGTGCATCATCGCCTTGACCTTGCGAAAGTCCCTCGACCCCTGCCCTTCGATCAGGTAGCTGGCCAGCGTGAAGGGCGCTCCGGCGAATCCGATCAGGGGGACGCGGCCTTCCAGCTCTCGCTGAACCTGCTTGATCGCCTCCAGCACATATGGGGTGGCCTCCAGTGGGTCGGTCACCCGTAGTCGATCGATCGCCGCAGCGTCCCGTATCGGGTTGTCAAACACGGGCCCTTGTCCGGCAACATAGTCCAGGGAGGCTCCCATGCCTTCCAGTGGAGGTAGGATGTCGGCGAACAAAATCGCCACGTCCACCTCGAGCATGTCGATCGGCAGGAGCGTTGCCTGTGTGCACAGCTCCGGGTTCTTGCAGAACTCGAGGAACGAGAGCCCTTCCCTCAGGGCACGGTATTCGGGCATATAGCGGCCGGCCTGGCGCATGATCCAGACTGGTGGCCGCTCGGTTACTTCCTGACGGCAGGCGCGTAGAAAAAGATCGTTGGTCATCGGAGCGGCCAAGGTGCCTGCGGGGTTGGAATGCGTCAACGGTTTTCTTTTCGCCGGGAGCCGCTACAATGCCAGCCATGTCGAACCAGCCTACTTTGCAGCAATTGCTTACAGATGGCCAGCTGGCGGCGTTCGAAGAGCGCTGGCTGGAGGTGTTCTCGGATCCGCCGCCGGCTGAGGCTTTGGCCGGGGTGCTGGATGATGCGGTGTTGGCGATCCATGCGCTGCGCAGCGGGGATCAGAACGATCTGGCTGCCTCCCTGATCGACGTCGTACCAGAAGATATCGAAAAGAACAGCCCGCCCGACACACGCCTTGCATTTGCCCAGGTACTAGCCGATTGCGCGCCGGAGGACCCATCGCTGCGGCGCCGGCTGCGCGACGCTTATCGCGCTCGCTACAAGGGCCGTCGCGGTCTGGATTCTCTGCTCGATCTGGCTGGTCTGTACAAGGATGAGGTGGAGCCGCGGTCAGTGATCGAGATGATGAACCAGCTTCTCCCGTACGAAGTGGACGTGGTGATCCGCCACAGCAGCTGGGGCACCGGAAAGATCAAGAAGGTGGACCGATTTACCGCCGAGCTGGTGATCGACTTCGCCTCGCGTAAGAACCACCGGATGGCGGCAGACGCGGCGGTCCGCGGTCTCGAGGTGCTCGCAGAGGACGACTTCGACGCTCAAGCATTTGCCGATCCCGAAGGCATTCGCGAGATGATCAAGAAGGAGCCGCTGAAGGCGTTGAAGATGGTGGTCAAGACGTTGGGTGGGAGGAGCGACGCAAATCAGATCCGCGAGAAGCTGCGGGGCTCTTACCTGGATCAGTCCAAGTGGAGTGCCTGGTGGACCCGAGCCAAGAAGCTAGCATTGGCCGATCCGTATGTCGAGGTGACCGAGGAGCGTCCGGTCAAGCTGGCACTGCGGGAGGAGGCCAAGAGCTTCATCGACGAAGTGATCGAGCAGATCAGGTCGACCAAGCGCTTTCAGCCTCGCTGGGAGATTGCCCGGCGCTACCTCAAGCACTCGACGGATGGCGCTGACCGAATCTGGGCCGAGCTGGCTCCCGCTCTGAGCCGAAGTCTCGACGAACACGACGTGGACGATTACCCCCAGCTACTCGACGCGGCGATCGAGCGCGGGGCTCCGCTGGATGCATTCATCGAGTTGTCAACACTCGAACAGCTTTGGATTACCCTATCTCAGAATGCTCAGCGCATTCTGGGAGAGGAAATTCGGGCCAAACTGGAGAAGTGGACAGAGATGTTCGGCAGCGTGCTGTGGCGTGACGGCTGCCGGCTGCGCCCCTGGATTCGTAAGACGCTGCGAGAGGAAGCTCCCGGGTTGCTGTCCAGCCTGGATAGCTCGATCGTGCAGGATCCGACTCGCTTTCCGGAGAGGTTCCTGAGCCTGGCCGACAACGTGTTGAACGAGCGCTGGGTCCCTTCCGATGCGACCAGCGACCCGCTCGAGTTGGTGATCGACCTGATGGTGCTGGTCCGTTCGTTCGAACGAGGTCGCTCTGCCAGCAAGGATTTCGTCCGTCCGGCGATGAAGCTGCTCACCGACGATGAATGTGCGTGGGTTCAGCGTGTGATCGTGGAGGCGGAAGAGCCTCGTGTCGCGCGTGCTGCTCGTCTTTTGCACGGCAGCGAAAGCCTCGATCGCATTCTGTATCATGTTGGCCCTGCACTGAACGAACGTCTGCCGGATCATCATCTCGAGGTCGAAAAGCCGTTCTGGGAGGAGGCCGAGTTGCTGGTCAGCCGGAAAAGCCTGGAGGCACGCCGCAAGCAGGTCCAGGAGATGATGGAAAAGGAAATGCCCGAGGTCGAGAAGCAGATCGGCCACGCAGCCAGCTTCGGCGATCTGTCCGAGAACTCCGAGTGGAGCGCTGCGATCGAGCGTCGCAACCAGCTCGTCGAGCGGATCGAGCGCATGCGTCGCGAGCTGTCCGTGGCGCAGATGATCGACAATCAGCCGATCGACGCCGATCTGGTTTGTCCGGGTACGCGCGTCGAGCTCAAGCGGTTGGATATCGAAGAGGCAGACCGGGCCGTGACCATCCTCGGGCCCTGGGATGTCGACGTGGAGCAGGGCATCCTCAGCTACCATTCTCCTCTGGCGGCTGGCTTGCTGGGCCATGTCCAGGGGGATGAGGTGAATGTCGTCCTGCCCGAAGGCAGCGCAACATACCGCGTGCTCGAAATCGAGAGGGCCCTCTAGGCCCGTTCGAGATGTCACTCAATCTGCCTCTGTTGAACCGACGTGCAGTATCCCTGCTCTCTGGCGGTCTCGACAGCCTGCTGGCGGCCAAGCTGCTCTCGGACCTGGGCGTCGAGGTCAAGGCGGTCACCTTCGCCACCGATTTTGGCTGTGGAACGGGCACGGGTGGTGGCTGCGGAACCGACACCCGCGGCCTGAAGTTGGGTTTCGACATCAAGTTCTGTCATCTGGGCGATGCCTACAACCGGATGGTGCAGTCTCCGCGATTCGGCTACGGCAAGAACATGAATCCCTGCATCGACTGCCGGATCATGATGCTCGCGGCGGGCTGGGAATATGCCCAGGCCTGCGGTGCGAGCTGGCTGATCACCGGCGAGGTGTTGCAGCAGCGACCGATGAGCCAGCGCAAGTCAGTGATGGCGCAGGTCGAGAGGGAGCTGGGCCTGGAGCGCCGGATTTTGCGCCCGCTGTCGGCCAAGCTGCTGCCCGTGACCGAGATGGAACAGCAGGGCATCGTCGATCGGGATGGGCTGTACGATATCTCGGGCCGCAGTAGAAAGCGTCAGATGGCGCTGGCCAAGGAACTGGGGATCACCAGCTACCCGACCCCTGCCGGAGGATGCTTGCTCACCGATCCACAGCACGCACGCAAGGTGAGGGATCTGTTTCGCTTCATGCCAGCGGAGCAGACCGTGCCGTCGGTGGATGTGCGTCTGTTACAGTTCGGC